>NZ_JAMOKT010000003.1:0-190310 GCF_023656795.1 Parabacteroides caeci | reverse complement strand
AGGTCACCTTAATTGACCTCAAAGGTATGATTTCAAATCGTCGCGCCTAAAAAGTAGTATCTAATAGACTATATTTCAATTATTTCAAAGAACTATTTATCCACTTTTACGGGACAGTAATGATTTCCGAAACAAAAACAAACAGAAGCAGGAGCGTAACCGCCGTCATATCCGCGAACTCGAACTCCGTGCCATCCGCTCCCAGATGAACCCGCATTTCATCTTTAATGCGCTAAGTTCGATACAGAATCTGATCAATCGCTCGGCCAACCAGGAGGCGAACAAATACCTGATCGATTTCTCACGTTTACTGCGCAAAGTTCTGGCTACATCCGAAAAGAAACTGGTTCCTCTCTCGGATGAGATCGAGCAACTGGAACTATATCTGAAACTCGAACAACTTCGTTATCCTTTCTCTTACTCGTTGACAGTCGATCAGAATATCGAGCCGGATGCAATCGAAATACCGGGAATGCTGATACAACCTTTCGTTGAAAACGCCGTTAAACACGGAATCGCTCCGCGCGGTACGGGAGAAATCATAATTCGATTATCTTTGCAGGATCAGTTGTTGATAATCGATATCACTGACGATGGTCCCGGATTGAAAACAGAGGCAAATGGTGGCTTCGGTATCCGTGCCGTCACCAATGAGTTCGAAATATTAAAGACTTTGTACAATACGGAAATCGGTATTACGATCGAAAACAGACAGGAGAAAGAGTCTGTTTCCGGTTGCCATGTTCAATTATCCATTCCTCTATAAAAACAAAAATATGGAGACAAAAATAACCGCAGCAATTGTTGATGACGAGCAGGGGAACCGGGAAAACCTGCTCCGCATGCTCGGTACCTATTGTCCGCAAATCAAAATTTCGGCTATTTGCAGTTCAGTCACGGAAGCCCGCACCGTCCTGCCCGAAGCTAAACCGGATATCCTTTTTCTGGATATCCGGCTGGGCGACGATACCGGTTTTTCCCTTCTGGAAAGTCTGCCGGATATTCCTTTTGAAGTGATCTTTGTAACGGCTTACGACAGCTATGCAATCCAGGCTATCCGCTTCAGCGCACTCGACTATTTACTGAAGCCTATCGATCCGGAAGAACTGACACATGCTGTAGATAAAGCCGTCCAGGTCGTCTTACGAAAACAGGAAAACAAGCGGATGCAAAACCTTCTGCAAAACAAGCGGGCACTGGATAAACAAAAGAAAATAGCCCTGTCAGTCGCCGATAAAATTGAATTTGTTGAAATCGGCTCTATCGTCCGTTGCGAATCGGAAAGCAACTATACCACTTTTTATCTTAAATCGGGAGAGAAGCTGATCGTATCAAAAACATTAAAGGAATTTGACGACTTGCTGACACCTTACAATTTCCTCCGTATTCATCAATCACATCTGATCAATCTGGAGGAAATAAAAAGTTTCATTAAAAGCGATGGGGGATATATCCGCATGAAGGATGGTTCTTCCATCAGCATTTCCCGCCAACGACGGAATTATGTGATGGAAGTTTTAAAGCAATTGTAAGTCGTAGCGGCCTGGATTCCCGTTCACTCTTTATATTTCAGGTCGAAGCGTCCTTCTGTAATACGGTCTCCCTCAAAAGTTCCGCTGAATATTCCGTCAGACATCCGGGTAATGTGGACTTTCCCATCTCCGATTTTTTGGTTATCAAAAGAGACATTCGTGTAAGGAAGCGTTTCGCCCTGTTTGGGATTGGGTATTGAAAAGCGAAGGTAAGAATCGAAACCTATTTGTGCCGAAATCGTCATGCCGGTACTATCTTTCAGCTGGGTAAATTCGGCAACCGGTAAACCCCAGCGGCCGCTTACAGATACCCAACCGTCAACCAGGCAACCAAATGTATTCGCACCAGTCGCAGTAGCCTCAGGCATAAGAGTAGGATCAACCGATTTATTCTCTTCACAAGCTATACAGAAAAAAAGCAAACAGATAAATAATATATGTTTCATAATGGTGTCTAATTAAAAATGAAAATTCATACCGAACAACAACGATAATTGAGAAAAGCAGCCGCCACCGCCATTCAATTCAGGTGACTCGACCTGCCATTTCTGACCATGGTATTTGACGGAATAACTGTCCGAAGAGGTAACAATCCAATTCACCTTTGCAGAGATTCCTATATGTTGGGAAAAGAGATATTCACCGCCTGCGGATAAATTATAAGCAAGCTTGTTCATCGACACATCCCGCGGTTTATCGTACACCAAACTTTTATCTTTGTAAAGCTGACATCCCAAACCCGTCGACAAAGATAAATTAAACTTCTGCTTGACGTAGAACAGGGCGATTTGTGGCGCAATGTAGTTCATCAGAATTTTATCGGAGCCTTCATCATGACTATTTTTATACTGTCCACCCTGATAAATGAGACCGGGAGACAGTTTAAATGAATCGAAGATATATTTATCCCCCAGATAATAGTAGTTAACACCCCAGGAAACCCCGTTCCGCAAATCACTGCGATAAGCATCGGAGTTGTTAGTAATCCCGATCATCTTTCCCAAATACCAGGAGGGGCCTGCATGGACAGAAAACAACGATTTTCCGATCGAAACCTCCTGGGCAAACAACGAAAGGGTTGGCATCAACAGCCCCAATAAAAACAAATACTTTTTCATAACATTCTTTTTAGACTTATATTAATATATGATGAACTATAGAATTTAAAAGCTGCATAGGAACATATAAAAAATATATTTAGGATAAAGCCACCAACAGATCTGCATCCGTAGAACCTTTAACGAAACAAAGCATAAGCAAAATATCCTTTGGGATGGTGGCTAAAAGGCGGAGTATGACTATCTTTGCAAAAGAAACAAAGAGAATTACGACAATGACTTTCAATTACGATGTGATCGTGGTAGGTGCTGGCCATGCAGGCTGTGAAGCCGCAGCAGCTGCCGCCAACCTGGGTTCAAAAACGCTTCTTATCACCATGGACATGAACAAGATTGCACAGATGAGTTGCAATCCGGCCGTAGGCGGTATCGCCAAGGGACAGATCGTCCGTGAAATAGATGCGCTGGGAGGGTATATGGGGATTGTAACAGACCGCACTGCGATTCAGTTTCGCATGTTGAACCGGAGTAAAGGTCCGGCTATGTGGAGCCCGCGTGCCCAGAGTGACCGTGCCCGTTTTATTGATTGCTGGCGGGGAATACTGGAGAACCTTCCGAACTTATATATCTGGCAGGATACTGTCCGCGAAATAATGCTGGACGGAGATACAGTCTGTGGTGTAAAAACTAATATGAATGTAGAATTCCGGGCAAAGAGCGTAGTCTTAACAAACGGAACGTTCCTGAACGGCCTAATGCATATCGGACGTACACAATTACGTGGTGGACGCATCTCGGAACCGGCAGCAACGGGACTCACGGAACAACTGGTTTCTCTGGGAATTAAATCGGAACGGATGAAGACCGGAACACCTGTACGTATCGACGGTCGCAGCATACACTTCGATGAAATGGGCGAACAACCGGGAGAGAACGACTTTCATAAATTCTCTTATCTCGATTTTCAGCCGCGCCCGTTAAAACAACTTAGCTGCTGGACGACTTTCACAAACGAAGCATGTCATGATATTTTGCGTGAAGGCCTCCCCGACTCTCCCCTGTACAACGGACAAATTCAGAGTATCGGCCCGCGCTATTGTCCCAGCATCGAAACAAAGATCGTAACATTTGCAGATAAAACCCAGCATCAACTGTTCCTGGAACCGGAAGGCGAAACAACACAGGAGTATTATCTGAACGGCTTCTCCTCCTCTCTCCCATTAGACATCCAGTTGCGTGCGCTGCAAGCAATCCCTGCATTCAGAGATATTCAGATTTACCGCCCGGGATATGCAATCGAATACGATTTCTTTGATCCGACGCAATTACATCATAACCTGGAAACAAAACAAATCCGTAACCTGTTCTTTGCCGGACAAATTAACGGTACAACCGGTTACGAAGAGGCAGGCGGACAAGGATTGATAGCCGGCATCAACGCACATATCAATTGCCACGGAGGCGAACCGTTTATCTTAGGACGCGATGAAGCCTATATCGGCGTACTTATTGACGACCTCGTAACGAAAGGCGTAGACGAACCTTACCGTATGTTTACCTCCCGTGCCGAATATCGCATCCTGCTCCGTCAGGATGATGCCGATATGCGCCTGACAGAAAAAGCCTACAAAATAGGTTTGGCTAAACAAGACCGCTACGACCTGCTGACAGAGAAAAAAGAACACAGGGATGCTATTATCAACTTTGCAGAAAACTATTCCGTAAAGTCACAATACATAAATGAAGGATTGGAAAAGCTGGGCACTACCCCACTCGCTCACGGCTGTAAACTGATCGACCTGATCCTTCGTCCGCAACTCACTTTGGAGAGCGTTGCCACCCTCGTCCCCGCACTCCGCACAGAGTTAGACAAGGTTCCTGCTTCACGTAAAGAAGAGATTATCGAAGCAGCAGAAATCCTGATCAAGTATAGCGGTTATATCCGGCGCGAACAGATCATCGCAGAGAAAATAAACCGCTTGGAGAATATTCACATCAAAGGTAAATTCGACTACAATTCGATCCAGTCTTTATCGACCGAAGCAAGGCAAAAGCTCACGAAGATCGACCCGGATACGATTGCGCAGGCAAGCCGTATTCCAGGCATCTCCCCCAGCGATATAAATATCCTGCTGGTGCTCCTCGGAAGATAAAACGCGAATTGTTCCACGTGAAACATTTACTTTAGGTAAAAGAAGCTAAAACACTGGGTATAGGACAGAAACAGTTAAACAAGATGAGTTCAGAGACGGAGAAACATATAAAAATGATACTTTCTATCTTGCCGGATAAGCCTGGTTGCTACCAGTACTTCGACGACAAGGGAACGATCATTTATGTAGGTAAGGCAAAGAACCTGAAGCGCCGTGTATCCTCCTATTTTAATAAGGAACACGACAGCAATAAGACACGTGTACTGGTAAAGCAAATCCGCGACATCAAATACATTGTTGTCAATACAGAAGAGGATGCCTTGCTGCTCGAGAACAATCTGATCAAACAGTATCGTCCCCGGTATAACGTCCTGCTGAAGGATGACAAAACGTATCCTTCCATTACCGTAAAGAACGAATACTTTCCCCGCATATTCCAGACCCGGAATATAGTAAAGGACGGCTCACAGTATTACGGTCCCTACCCGTCCGTATACACTGCCAAAGTCATGCTTCAAATGCTGAAGGAACTTTACCCGTTACGTACCTGCAAATACCCATTGACACCGGAATCTATCGCAGCGGGGAAATACGAGGTCTGCCTGGAATACCATATCAAACGTTGCAAAGGGCCTTGTGTAGGTTTGCAATCTATGGAAGAATACCAGCAAAACATTTCCGAAATAAAGGAAATCCTTCGCGGAAATATCTCCCAAATCAGCAAACACCTCTACGAAGAAATGCAGGTTTTGGCCGGAGAACTGAAGTTTGAAGAAGCTCAAAAAATAAAAGAGAAATACGAAGTAATAGAAAACTACCGGGCAAAATCGACAGTAGTTACGCCTATGCTTCATAATATAGATGTATTCTCTTTTGCAGAGAATGAGAAGTCGGCTTATATCAATTTCATGCATATTGGAAACGGGGCGATCGTACAGGCTTATACTTTTGAATACAAAAAACGGCTGGACGAAACCAAAGAAGAACTGCTCAGCCTGGGTATCGTAGAAATGCGCGACCGTTTTAAAAGTACGGCACGCGAAATCATCGTTCCTTTTGATATGGAAATGGAATTAGGTAATGTAACCTTTACGGTTCCACAGCGTGGCGATAAAAAGAAGTTGCTGGAACTATCCGAAATGAATGTAAAGCAATTTAAGGTAGACCGATTAAAGCAAGCGGAAAAACTCAATCCGGAACAACGAAGCACACGTATTCTGAAAGAAGTACAGGACGCTTTGCACCTGCCCAAATTACCGATACATATCGAATGTTTCGACAACTCGAACATACAGGGAAGCGATGCCGTGGCTGCCTGCGTTGTCTTCAAAATGGCGAAACCATCGAAGAAAAACTACCGCAAATACATTATCAAGACAGTGGTCGGCCCCGATGATTACGCATCCATGAAAGAGGTGGTACGCCGCCGTTACCAGCGAGCCGTAAACGAAGGTTCTCCCCTGCCCGACCTGATCCTTACCGACGGTGGAAAGGGGCAAATGGAAGTCGTCCGGGAAGTCATACAAGACGAACTCCATCTCGACATACCGATAGCCGGGCTGGCGAAAGACGGAAAGCACCGGACCTCTGAACTTCTTTTCGGCTTCCCTCCCGTTACGGTCGGTATGCAGATACAAAGCCAGATGTTCCGTTTCTTTACACAGATACAGGACGAAGTGCACCGCTTTGCCATCACTTTCCACAAGGATAAGCGCAGCAAAAGCCAGACCCGCTCCGAACTGGACAGCATCAATGGGATCGGAGAAAAGACTAAAGTATTACTTTTGCGCCATTATAAGAGCGTAAAAAGAATACGGGAAGCCAGCTTCGATGAATTGAAGGAATTGATTGGGGAAGCTAAAACAAAAGCATTAATAAATGGTTTAAAGTAAACATACAAATGAGAACAGTTATACAGCGTGTACAGCATTGCTCCGTTACAATCGACGGACAACTCAAATCCAATATAGGAAACGGGATGCTGGTATTGGTCGGTATCGAGGACCGCGACACACAGGAGGACATCGAATGGTTGTGCAAGAAGATTGCAAACCTGCGCATTTTCGACGATGAAAACGGGGTTATGAACCGTTCTGTAATCGAAACAGGCGGCGAGGTAATGGTGGTTAGCCAATTCACTTTACATGCCTCTACAAAGAAGGGAAACCGCCCCTCCTACATCCATGCCTCCAAGCCGGACTTTGCCATCCCGATGTATGAATCATTCTGTGCCGAAATGGGATTACAAATCGGCAAGAATGTCGCCACCGGAGTATTTGGCGCAGATATGAAAATAGAGTTACTGAATGACGGGCCGGTCACTATCCTGATCGACTCGCAAAATAAAGAATAAGATGGCTGATATTACCTTGCAACAAGCCCAGGAGAAAGTGGACCAGTGGATCAGGACGTATGGCGTACGCTACTTCAACGAGCTTACCAATATGACGATCCTGACCGAAGAAGTAGGCGAACTGGCACGGATCATGGCACGCACCTACGGCGAACAATCGTTCAAAGAAAGCGACAAAAACCGCGATTTAGGCGATGAAATGGCCGATGTGCTATGGGTATTGATCTGTCTGGCAAACCAGACCGGCGTGGACCTGACTGCAGCATTCGAAAAGAATATGCAGAAGAAAACCAGCCGGGACAAAGAACGACATATAAACAACAATAAATTATAATTTATGGCACACGAACACAATTGCAGCTGCGGTCACGACCATGATCATGAACACGAACACATGGACAAATACCATGAAGCGTTCGCCAAATTCGACCCGGCGGGAACGGAAGAAATAGTAGGAAAGCACGTCGTATCCATCCTGGAAAAACACGAAAAAGAGAACTTCACCCCCGAAGTCCTGAAGCAAATCCACGGATGCATCGACCTGACTTCGCTGACCAGCATCGACACAAAAGAAAGTATCTGGAAACTGGTAGACCGGGTAAATGATTTCGAAGGTACCCGCCCCGACGTTCCGAATGTCGCTGCCATCTGCACCTATCCCCTATTCGTGGAAACAGTCAAGCAGGCATTGACGGCACAGGAAGTAAAGATCGCTTCAGTAGCTGCCGGATTCCCCTCCTCACAGACATTCATCGAAGTGAAGATTGCAGAAACAGCCATGGCAGTCATGACGGGGGCCGACGAGATAGACGTAGTGATGAACCTCGGTTATTTCATGGAAGATAACTATGAAGAACTGACCGAAGAGATACAGGAGATCAAAGAAAGCTGTCGCGAAAGCAAGCTGAAAGTGATTCTCGAAACCGGTGCCCTGGTCACTCCAGAGAATATCCGGAAAGCTGCTATCTTAGCCCTTTATTCAGGCGCAGATTTCATCAAAACATCCACAGGTAAGGGTTACCCCGGCGCAACCCCGGAAGCTGTCTATACGATGTGCAAAGTGATCAAAAAGTACCATTCCATCACAGGAAAGCAGATCGGTATAAAAGTATCGGGAGGTGTACGCACCGCAGAAGATGCTGTCAAATATTACACGATCGTTAAAGAAGTACTGGGCAACGAGTGGCTGAACAAGGAACTGTTCCGTATCGGCGCCAGCAGCCTGGTAGAAGATATAGAGCACCGCCTGGGGAAATAAATCAAGGGATGTTGCCAAACATACAAATGGCACGCAGATGACACAGATTGGGCAGATGAACACAGATTTTTATTATTTAATATCTGCGTAAATCTGCCCAATCTGTGTCATCTGTGTGCCATAATGAAACTTTTGTAATATCTTATGATCATTTCTGCCGCTCCATAATATAATCGGCCAACGCCAGCAAACCTTCGCGGGCATCCGATTCCGGAAGCTGCATAAGCACCTCCACTGCTTTGTCATGATACTCCTTCATACGCATTTCTGCATATTCAATACCGCCGTTCGCCTTGGCAAACTCAATCAAAGCATCAATATTCCGAGATGAGAAATCCTTTTCATTAATCACTTTCAAGAAAGACTCCACCTCTTCTCTCCTGCCACTTTCAAGTGCATGCAGCAAAGGCAGCGTCACCTTTCCCTCGCGTATATCGTTACCGGTCGGTTTGCCGATATTCATTTCTTTGAAGTAGTCGAAAATATCATCCTTGATCTGGAAACAATACCCCAGATACTCTCCGAACTTACGGCATTTAAGCACCAGTTCCTGCGGAGCATCCGCCGAAATAGCCCCGATCTCCGTGCAGGAAGAAAGCAGCGTAGCCGTCTTCTTCTTTATCACCTGCATATAGCAAGCCTCGTCGAGGATACTCTCTTCGGCCGTTTCGAGCTGTTTGATTTCTCCCTCCGACAGGTCACGTCCGAGGTTGGATACGATATTTATGATTTGCAAATTGCCTGTTTGGATAGAACGGATCAATGCGGTGGAAAGGACATAATCACCTACCAGCACCGAAATGCGGTTATCGAAAATAGCATTCAGCGAAGGAACTCCCCTACGCTGCTTCGTCTCGTCGATAACATCATCATGTATCAGGGTAGCCGTATGCAACAATTCAAGGAAAACGGCCGAATTGATCGTATGGTCGGTTACTTTTCCACAAGCTTTTGCTGTGAGAAGTACCAGTAACGGGCGGACATGTTTGCCACTGGCATGCAAGAGCTGGTCGATAGCTGATTGCAACCTATGCGTCTCACTACGAAGTGAATCCGCAAACTCATCGTTAAAGCGTTTAAACTCTTCCGCAACCGGTTGTTCTATTTTCTTTCTATCATTCATAATCTATCCAAAGATTCGCAAAAGTAACAAAAAGTATTGAGTAAGCGAGTTTTTTCGTACATTTACCGTCTATTGTCACCCTAAAACGTGTTAAAAGAGATGAAGCTATTCCTCATAGACGCGTATGCACTGATCTATCGGTCGTACTACGCATTTCTTAAAAATCCGCGTATCAACTCGAAAGGCATGAACACTTCTGCCATTTTCGGTTTTATCAACAGTCTGGAAGACGTTCTGAAACGCGAGAACCCGACACATATCGCCGTGGCTTTCGACCCGAAAGGCCCGACCTTCCGTCACGAAGCCTACGAGTTATACAAGGCACAGCGGGAAGAAACCCCGGAAGTGATCCGGCAATCCGTTCCTATTATAAAGGATATTATAGAAGCATACAATATTCCCATACTGGAAGTTCCCCGCTTTGAGGCAGACGATGTCATCGGCACCGTATCAAAGCAGGCCGAGAAAGAGGGATTCGAAGTCTATATGATGACACCCGACAAAGACTACGGCCAGCTGGTATCCGAACATATATTTATGTACCGTCCCAAGTTCGGAGGCGATTACGAGGTGATGGGCGTCAAAGAAGTCCTGAATAAATACTCGCTGACTTCGGTCGACCAGGTGATCGACCTGCTGGGTCTGATGGGTGACAGTTCCGATAACATTCCCGGCTGCCCAGGTGTCGGAGAGAAGACGGCACAGAAACTTCTCGAGGAATACGGCTCGATCGAAAATCTGTTGGAGAATACCGACAAGCTGAAAGGTGCCCTCCAGAAGAGAGTGACGGAGAATGCCGAACAAATCCGTTTCTCCAAATTCCTGGCAACGATCAAGACGGACGTCCCCATCCAGTTCAATGCCGTGAAATGCGTCCGTGAAAAACCGAACGAAACCCGTCTGACCGAGATTTACACGGAACTAGAATTCAGAACATTTATTAACAAAATGACAGGCGAAGAGAAAAAGTCCGCCCCCGCCCCGCAGAAGGTGGCAGCAAAAGGCCCTGTTCAAGGCAATCTCTTTGACTTATTTGCGCCCGAAGAGCCGAGTGTTCCAAAATATTCGACTCTCGCGAGCTTAAAAACGACTCTTCATGTATATAAAACCGTTGATACTGAAGAAGAAATGGCTAAATTAGGCCGTTTTTTAGCAGATCAGGATTTTTTCGCTTTTGACACGGAAACAGACGGCATTGACCCGCTTACTGCCGGATTGGTTGGAATGTCGTTCGCGGTGAAGGAAAACGAAGCCTGGTACGTCCCGGTTCCGGCCGACAAGGAAGAAGCAGTGAAAATTGTTACCCACTTCTCCCCTGCCCTCCAAAATCGCAAATCACAGAAAATCGGACAAAACATCAAATTCGATATTATCGTTCTCCGCAAGTACGGAGTCCGCGTGGCCGGTCCGTTATTCGACACGATGATCGCCCACTACCTGCTGAACCCGGAACTTCGTCACGGGATGGATTACCTGGCGGAAACATATCTCAAATATAAACCCGTCCCCATCTCGCAGCTGATCGGTCCGAAAGGGAAAAACCAGCTTTGCATGCGCGACGTCCCTCTCGCCCAGATCGCCGAGTACGCCGCCGAAGATGCCGACGTCACCCTGAAGCTCAAAAACTTCTTTGCCCCCGAATTGAAGAAAGCCGGCATCGAGTCGCTCTTCTTCGACATCGAAATGCCTTTAATATATGTATTGGTAGAAATGGAGGCGACAGGCGTCAAGCTCGACACGGTTGCGTTGAAGCAGTCATCGGAAGAACTGACCGCCGCACTCAACAACCTGGAAAAAGAGATTTACGAACTGGCAGGCGTCAAATTCAATATCAATTCCAGCAAACAGGTGGGCGAAGTCCTTTTCGAACATCTCAAGATCGAAGAGAAAGCCAAAAAGACAAAAACAGGCAGTTACAGTACGAGCGAAGATATTCTGGAAAAAATGCGTTCCAAACACCCGGTGGTAGGCAAGCTGCTGGAATATCGCGGACTGAAAAAACTGTTGAGTACCTATATAGATGCCCTTCCCGAACTGATCAGTCCGGAAACAGGCAAGATCCATACCTCGTTCAACCAGACTGTCACGGCTACCGGCCGCCTGAGTTCGACGAATCCGAATCTTCAGAATATCCCTATCCGCGACGAACTGGGACGTGAGATCCGTAAAGCATTCATCCCCGACAACGAAGATTGCACCTTCTTCTCGGCGGATTACTCGCAGATCGAACTCCGCATCATGGCCCATCTGAGCCGGGACGAGCACATGATCGAAGCCTTCCGCAGCGGTGCCGATATCCACTCCGCAACCGCCGCCAAGATATATGGCATCCCGGTAGAGGAAGTGACCGGCGACATGCGCCGCAAGGCAAAAACGGCCAATTTCGGGATCATCTACGGCATCTCCATATTCGGACTTGCCGAACGGCTGAACATTCCCCGGGCAGAATCCAAAGAGCTTATAGAAGGTTATTTCAAAAGCTATCCGGGTATCCGCGATTACATGGACGAGAGTATCCGCATCGCAAAAGAAAAAGGCTATGTCGAAACGATATTCAAACGCAAACGTTACCTGCCGGACATCAATTCGCACAACGCCATCGTACGCGGTTATGCCGAACGAAATGCGATCAACGCCCCTATCCAGGGTAGCGCCGCCGACATCATCAAGGTAGCGATGGTACGCATCTACAACCGTTTCGAAGAAGAAGGTCTGAAAAGCAAAATGATCCTTCAGGTACACGACGAACTCAACTTTAACGTCTGCCAAGACGAGCAGGAAAAAGTACGTCAGATCGTTCTGGAAGAAATGGAAAACGCCATCCAGCTCCAAGTCCCCCTGATCGCCGACTGCGGTGAAGGGAAGAACTGGCTGGAGGCACATTAAACAGAGGTCTGATAAAACATACTAGTATATGAAATACCTCATTCTTGCCCTGGCATTATCGTTCGTTTGCTCCTGTAAGCAAACGAACGATAAAAACATACAACTGGTCACAGTCGACGTCGCAAAGGACTATCCACCCAAAGAAGTCTGGTTGCAAGACATCGCCGACATAGAGTATATCCCACTGGCAACCACCGACAGCGTGCTCGTCAACTCCGACTTTTCCGTTGTCTCAAACGACGGCATAGTGGTAAGAGGCGGCAAAGTCGGTGAAATCCTGCTGTTCGACAAACAAGGCCAAACGCTGCAAGGCCGTATATGCTGCCAGGGACAAGGGCCGGAAGAATACACCGCAGTCATTTTCAATATTGTCGACTGGCAACGGAAAGAGGTATTCATTGCCGACTTCACCACCCTGAAAGTATATGACTTCTCCGGGAAATATCTCCGTACGCTGAGCCGTCAAAGCATTATGGATTTGAATATCATCGACCTGAATAGGGATTATCTGTTATGCAGCCTGTTTAAAGAAGGAAACGAAGATCCGTATGCCCCCTATTTTCTTCTCTCGAAAGAAGATGGAAAAATAGATACGTTATCAATAGAAATTCCCCGTTGCATAGCCAGCGACCGCAAAATAGTATGGGACGACGGACATACCAATAACGCCTATGGAATCTTACCGCAATTATACAGTTGCGCAGACAAGATCTGGCTAACGGACGTTGCATTAGACACCATCTTCGTGATGCACCCGGACCTGCATCTCGAGCCGGTCATGGTTCCCCTCCATGCACCCACTACAAATCTGGAAGCTCCTCTCCTGCTCTTCCGGGGAATGAATGACCGGTATGCCTGGATAAGCAGACTTCCGCGACAGGTGACAGTCAAAATGAGCGATATGGTCGCCAACCGCGAGAAAAGGGAAAAGCTATACATGTACGACCGCAATGCTGACGAATGGTGCGAACCGGTCTATCGCAACCGTGCCATAAACAACCGCGAGATGGACCCGAAGTTCATCAACACTACAGCTGTCCCCTACGGCTACGGCCTGATCGAACTGAATGCCATGGACCTGGCAGAAGCCTACGCCAATAACCAGATAACGGACGAGAAACTGAAAGAAATAGCCTCCAACCTAAAAGAAGAAGATAACCCGGTCCTGATGATCCTGAAATTCAAAAACTAAAAGACAGACGGATAGTTGCATGAAATAGCATCAGTATAATGCGGTAATATGAAATAAATCAAAGAAAGATGACTAAAAGAAACATTTTATCTGTTCTATTCGCAGGTTTACTGGCCAGCAGTTGTTCGGGGCCGGAAGTGAGATTAGAAAAGATCGACCCATACGCAGTCTCACAAATCTCAATCGAAGAAGAGGCATTGGCCGATCTCCCGGACCTGTTCGCTCCTCCCCTGCATCTGCTGAACGATACATTACTCTGCCTGCTGAACCAGCAGGATGCCTCCTCCATCCGTATCTTCCAAACTACAGGCAAAGAAATGAACCAGTATACGCTAAAGAAGAAAGACACCGCCATCGTCATATCTCCCGACAAGAATTTACAGGCCCGGCTCGAATATCTGAACCCGGCCAACAACGTTTATTACGAACTCGCTATAGACCGCGGAGAAATGTCGATCGCCGATTTCACCCGCCTGCGGTTAGGTAAATTCTCGCCCAAAGAAGCGTTCAAGGTAGGCGATAAACTGTTTGTCGGTCTCGGCCCTTACCTCAAAGGACTACTCAGTGTTTTCGACAAAGACAAACAAAGCAAAGAAATCAACTTCTTCGGAAATTATCCCATTGCCGGCACGGAATATCAATACCAGGAATACCTCGACTATTTCCAGGGACACCTGGCCCGGCACGACAACCAGTTCATATACGCCAGCACCTATTTCGGTTATATCGCTTCCTATTCTTACGAAAACGAACGCCTGACCAAACAATGGGAAAAGCAAACGTCCGACTTCCTGTACCAAAGGGTAAACAACCGCATCGAATTCGACAACCTTCACCACGAGGGATTCGGATGCATCACAGCCGGAAAAGAACATATCTACGCCTTCAGCCAGTACCTGTCGGAAAAACAAATGAAAGAAAACGGAATATTAGTATTCGACAAAAGCGGAAAGCTACTCTCCTGCCTCCGGATAAAAAACCCCGTCGTCTACCTGGTAACAGACAGCCGTGAGGAAAATTTATATGCCGTCTCTTACGACATAGAAGAACAACATTTGTACCTAAGCAAATTAAAAACAACCCTATAAACCCACCGATTATGTCACTCTACGATTACATCTGGAAAATAATGCTGCGTAAAATCCCTTACGAAAAAGAAGGCACCCGCTACACCGCAGGTCACAGGCATCTGGCCTTCTCCCGCAGCAGCATAAATTAACTGTAAAAACCAGGATAATCCCTGTTCTTGAAGAATATACAAGAAAGAATGGTTATCTTTGCCAACTCCAATTAACAACAAAAATCTATGAGCGATGCAGAATATAATAATATGACACCCCGGCAAATGGAATTTGCTGTTTTTTGTGTGATGTGCGTTGCTGAAGAACTGCAAAAACCGGCAACAGAAATATATGACCTCATGATGCAAAACCGGGTTCTGCAAGACTATATCGTCGAGTTTTATGATGTACTACACACACAAAGCCGGGAATATATAGTGGAAGATATTATCAACTTAATGAAAGAAAATCAGATCCTATGATTGTTTATCACGGTTCATATTGCAGGGTGGAGAGGCCGGAACTCACTTTCTCCCGGGAAAAGTTAGACTTTGGTAAAGGCTTCTATATAAACCCTATCCGCGAGCAGGCAGAACGTTGGAGCAAACGTTTTCTAAGAGCCCGAAAAGCAGCTATACTCAATGTATACGAACTGGATGAAAATCTTTTAAAGTCCTCCGGCTTCAAGGTAAAAACATTTACTGCCTATGATGAAGAATGGCTGGATTTTATATTCGCTTGCCGGAAGGGAGAAACTATTTATCTACAATACGATGTAATAATCGGAGGTGTGGCGAATGATAATGTGTTTGCCACATTGGATGCTTATTTTTCAGGATATATGAGTAAAGACATTGCATTGGACAGGTTGAAATATGAAAAGCCTAACCATCAGATTTGCATATTGAATGATGCTATCCTGGAGCAATATCTGGTATTTAAAGAAGCAATCGATTTGATATAAAAAGTTATGGATGCAGTCGGAACATTAAAGCTATTGAAATATGCACGAATCATCAAAGGGTTCGCAGAGCAAATGAAAATACCTTACGCAAAAGCTATGGATTTATTTTTCCATTCCCTTACATTTCAATTATTGCAGGATGGAGAAGCCGATTTACATTGCCGAAGCGATTTGTATCTGATAGACGAACTCAAGTTGGAAATCTACGGGAAACTATGAATAACCTCTTCAATAAATGAAAATTGCACATATACAAGAAAGAATGGTTATCTTTGCCCGCTGAAAAAGTCTGCCGGACGGCAGCTTCCGAGATGAAACAATACGAATAGATAATAAAAACAACATACTAATTTATGGCATTACAATGTGGCATCGTAGGTCTTCCGAACGTTGGGAAGTCTACCCTTTTTAACTGCTTATCAAATGCAAAAGCACAATCAGCAAACTTCCCGTTCTGTACGATCGAACCGAACGTTGGTGTAATCACCGTTCCCGACGAGCGTCTGAACAAACTGGCGGAAATTGAACATCCGCAACGAGTGATCCCGACAACCGTCGAAATCGTCGACATCGCCGGCCTGGTGAAAGGTGCCAGCAAGGGCGAAGGGCTGGGCAACAAATTCTTGGCCAATATCCGCGAAACCGACGCAATCCTCCATGTCTTGCGCTGCTTCGACGACGACAACATCGTGCATGTGGATGGCAAGGTAGACCCTGTGCGCGATAAAGAGATCATCGATGCCGAACTTCAGATCAAGGACCTCGAAACCATCGAAAGTCGTATCGCCAAAGTACAGAAACAGGCTCAGACAGGCGGCGACAAACAAGCCAAGCAGGCCTACGAAGTATTAGTCAAATACAAAGAAGCCTTGGAACAGGGTAAAAGCGCGCGTACGGTCACCTTCGAGACCAAAGACGAGCAGAAGATCGCCCACGACCTCTTCCTGCTGACCAGCAAACCGGTCATGTACATCTGCAACGTCGACGAAGCGAGTGCCGTCAGCGGCAATAAATATGTCGAAGCCGTGCGCGAAGCCGTCAAAGACGAAGATGCGCAAATCCTGGTGGTGGCCGCCAAGATCGAAAGCGAGATCGCCGAGTTCGAAACGTATGAAGAACGCCAGATGTTCCTCCAAGAGATCGGGCTGGAAGAGTCGGGCGTGAACCGCCTCATCAAATCGGCCTACCGCTTGCTGAACCTACAAACCTTCCTGACCGCCGGTCCCGACGAATGCCGTGCCTGGACGTTCCTGAAAGGCTGGAAAGCCCCGCAATGTGCCGGTGTGATCCATACCGACTTCGAGAAAGGTTTCATCCGTGCCGAAGTAATCAAATACGACGACTATATCCACTACGGCTCGGAAACCGCCGTGAAGGAAGCCGGCAAGATGAGTGTGGAAGGCAAGGAATATGTCGTGCAAGATGGCGATATCATGCACTTCCGATTCAACGTGTAAAAAAGGAAAGCGGTGCCAGTCATACGATGGCACCGCTTTCCTTTTTCCACACATTACCGCTTATCTCCTACCCTTATCAGTTCCACAGAACAACCACCCTCTGAAACCGGTTCCACTTTAAAATAATCCGACATAGTAACAGTTTCTTTTATCCGGTCGGCAAATTGTTTAAACTGCTCTTTGGTTATACGATCCGACAATGCCTTATCCATTCCTAAAGAGACACGCAATATATCGCCTGCATCTGATATATAAATCCATACACTCAACAACCTATCTATTACCCCGAAATAATCTCCCAAGACATTCGAATAAATGGTTTCTATTTGTTCCTGAAACTGATTATAAAGCGGAATGCTTAAATAAGAAACATTTTTACTTTTCATCATTTCGATACGCTCGGCATAATCGAATCGATAAAGGATCTGCCTTCCCAAAAAATCACCTATCGTCACCTCTCCTTTTCCTGTCTCCCAATAAGGATGGAATCCGATGGGTAACGTGTATTCACAATACTTATCTTTCAAACGTGGTTCCATCAAAAAGTAATCGGCAATAGAAATCTCCGAAACCACTCTTCGGGCAAAATCCCTGAACTTTTCCTCCGAAATGTATGCCATATACTTATTCGAAACAGATAGGTTGACCCCGAAGCATGTCCCACCCCCAGTTATCATCAGCTCTACACGTGACCCAGGCATCTTCTCTCTTTGCTGAAATACATCACAGAAAAGATAATCCAGCTTATCTATAAGCAAAAGCACAGATTTATCAGAATGGGAAAAAAGCCCCTGTTTCCTCTTCTCCTTCTGGGAAGCATCATAAACTATTTTATAGGTGGTACTTAACGAACTGGATGTTTTTTCTACTTCCTGCGGTTTTGCATCCATACAAACAATCCGTCCGTCTTCCAGTATCCCTTCCAACACAACTCGATAGTTTGAGTGAGATGAGGGCATGTCGAACGATATGGAAAACTCCTTTTCCAACTTTACCGCCGGATTCCAATAGAAGATCGTATCTTTGTCCCTTCCTTTAACCTCCGACGGCTCTACACGTTTTTCAGATGACGCATCCACAGAACGGGTAGAAATCACTAACGCATGTTGCGGTGCCATTGTCAAATTATTCCTATCCACAATCGGTGAGCCTTCGCTTCCAAACATGGCCATCTTAGGGCCGGCAATAACCCCCATGAAGGTAATAGCAGAAGGCTCTATCTGATTGATATCAAAATAAGGTTGCATCACCTCATCATTGAACACCACCATACAACCGTTGCCCGTAGGCGTTGCCCCACCCGACAAAGCCCGATAATAGTTCCGATATTTGCTCATTCCCGGCAAACGAATCAACAACTCATCTGTAGTCGTTGCTTTCCTTCTCTCTATATCCTTCTTAGAAAGAGAAAAGGAACAATAGTGTTGATAACGGGAAAATCCTTTTTCGGAAGAAACCTTTTGCTTTCCATCTTCATCCAACCTGGTTGTTACCTGCCGATCGTCAGTTTCCGACAAAGCCGACTCATAAGGAATAGAAGGAACGACATAGCGGTTATTCAATACAGCTTCCATGTCATACCTCTTCCAAGATTGACGCATCACCGACAGGCCATCCTCAGGCACCTCCCCTTCCAACAAATCAGAAGTGAACAACATATTTGAATAGATGCCTGAAGAACCTACAACTTTCTCCTTGCCCGCCACTACCGCTATGGAAACGTAATTATCTGAAGCAATCAGCGTACTATCCACTAAAAAGAAATGCAACGTCATCCGTTCCCCTTTCCGTTCGGCTTCGACCTTTATCTGTTCCTTCTCAGGTTGTCTCATGACAAGCAACCGTTCACTAAGCAAGCGATTCCTTCCATCCAACAAAAGCAATTGGGAAACACCGACAGGCAAACGATCCTTATCCAAACAAAGCGGTTCCTGCCCCGGTTTCCAGCTTGTCCAAGAAAGCAGTTCACCCCGCGTATGCAACAACAGATACAAAGAATCGGCAGGATAGGCTACACGATCCGATTGTGTCACCTCAATAGCGATCTTATCCGATACTTCTTTCACCTGCAAAACATAGTTTTCTTGCTCCAAAAGTACCGTTTCTTGCTCTGCAATCGGGCATGCTTCTGCCAACACCTGAATCGTCTGCCGGAACAGGTACTCTTTATTCCCCGTATTCCTCATATAATCCGTGTACCCTTGCACCCGATAACTACCCGCCTCCACCGCTTCGGGCAGCAACAAATAACCATGGAACAGATGTAACGAATCGGCACGCACCTTCGCCTGGCTCACCACCCGTTCTTCCCGGTCAGCCAATTCCACATATACATAACCACTCTTCGTCACCGACCGATGCGAAGCGGCATCCACCAGATAGGCTCTGAACCGGACCAGCTCGCCCGGTGCATACACATGTTTGTCCAAATGCAGGTAAAGTTTTTCTTGCGGAAACAAGGCCAACTGCGTTTGTAACTTCTCGGCAACAATCTCTGCCGTTTGTTGTGCACAAAGCGAGCTGTCACAGGGCACCTTTTGAGCACTTAGTGCCAGACACGAAAGCGACAGGACTAAATAAAACATTACTTCTCTCATAAGGTATCTTTTTACGCATATAATCTATGATATATTCCTTATAAAACCAAACAAAAATGTCTTTTTTTATGAAAAACGCTCTCCTACAATGGGGTTTTATATATTTACTTTCACCCTTCACCGATTATATTACATTGTAATACAAATGATTGCGATGAAGGACGGCGATTCATACCCTATAAGGTTGCGTCCGATCCCCTATACACTATCGGGCAGTACCTTATAGCATAGTAATCCTACCATTAGTCACACTACTGTGTCAGTATAGCTAGCACAATAGTGTGACTAATGGTAGGACTACTATGTGAATTATTCGAAAGCGTACGGTCTCCCAAACGAATAGGCATCGATTGCCCGGTGGATAACTATCCGTTCCGGAACGGATGCCTACTCATTCGAAAGGTTTCTTCTTCTGAGCATAAAAATAATCAGAAAAGGCAGACTTCACCACAAAAATATATAATACAATACATTACAGCTGTAAAGGATGAAGTTTAAAAATCATGGAGGGGGAAGAAAAGGATTCTTCTTGCTGATTTCAGGAAGAAGCATTCTTCGCTTTCTTGTACTGTAACGGAGTGACACCGAAATAATCCTTAAAGTTTTTCCCCATATAACTGGAACTGGAAAAGCCGGTCTTCCAACTGATCTCTGCAATGGTCAAATCGGTCGTTTCCAACAAATAGGCACATTTGCGGAGTTTAATCTGGATGATAAAGTCATTCAAGGTCAGGCCTGTTATCGCTTTAATCTTCATCCCCAAACGAGTACGGCCGATGGCTATTTCACGGCACCACATATCAATACTGAAATCCTGGTTCTCCATATTCTCTTCTATAATCCGTACAGAATCGTCCAAAAGTTGCTGATCCAAACGATTGGTCGCCAATTCAACAGGTTGTGATGCTGCCTCTGTACAGAAACGTGTTTGATAACTTTTCAAGTCGGCAATGATATTATGGCATTTCAACAAGAGCAAATTGATATTGAACGGTTTCATTATATAATCGTTTGCACCGCATTTAAGCCCATCCAAAGCACTCTCCAGATCGACACGGGCAGTCAGTAAGATGATCGGGATATGCGACGTTTCGAGTTTCCGCTTCAAGCGCTGGCACATCACTGTCCCGCTGATACCCGGCATCATCACGTCGCTGATGATAAGGTCCGGCTGCACCTCCTCTGCCATACGGATACCCTCTTCCCCATCACACGCCTTATATACTTTATATTGGATGGAGAAAGCCTCTTCCAATACTTGCAACAAATCTTCATTGTCTTCCACAAGCAGTACGGAAAGCGGCATCTCCGTTTCTTTCGTATCCGGCAGCTTATTTATAGATATGAGATCAGGGAAATCGGGTATCCCTACAATTTCATCTCGTTTTAGCTCTTGTACGGGCAGGATACCGGCTGGTTGTACTTCCGTCGATTTCTGCTCGGGCGTCAGATGCTCGTCTCCCAACCGCAATGTAACCGTAAAAGTCGTACCAACTCCCAACTCGCTCTTCACCTCGATCTGCCCTTTATGCTGCATGATTATCTCTTGGGTCAGTGACAACCCGATACCACTTCCCGATAGGGATACGCCGGTCGCATTATCTGCTTGATAAAACCGTTCGAATATATGGGCCAGCTGGCTCTGGGGAATGCCAGAGCCAGTATCGGAGATACGTATCTCCACAACTCCCTTTTTACGAAGTATGCTCACCATGACAGTCCCCTCTTTCGGGGTAAACTTAAACGCATTCGAAAGCAGGTTGTTAAATACTTTGCGTATCTGTACCGGATCGAACCAGACAGGTATCTCTTCATCCATCGTTTCCAACCTGTACTGGATCCGGTTCATCACGGCATAGTCCTTGAATGAATCGAATAGCTGACGCATGAAAACGACCAGGTTCTGCGGGCTTGCATGAAGAGGCATTTTCCCCTGTTCCAGCCGGCGGAAATCAAGAACTTCCGTAATAAGTTGCTGCATCTGTACCGTATATTGCCGAACCTTCAACAGCTTGCCCCGAAACGTACCACCCAGGTCATAGTTCTGCAAAATCAGGTCAACTTGGCTGACCATCAGCGTAAGCGGAGTGCGTAGTTCATGCGATATGTTGATATAGAATTTCAACTTCATCTGATTCAGTTTCTCTATACGCAATTTCTCCCTATGTTCCATTTCCAGTGAAGCTTTCAGCACGGCACGGCTTCGGTTAAAACGGATCAGCCAGACCAGGAACAGAAAAAACAACAAAGCATACAGGCTAAAAGCGTAAACCGAAGCATAAAAAGGAGGACGGACACGGATAGGCATGGCAATCAGTTTGCCGTCTCCCGCTTCCCTCAGTAGTAACTTATAATTTCCCGGAGGTATGGAGGTATACACTATTTGCTGATGGCGGGTACGTGTCCACTGTTTATCCAACCCTTCCAGCTTATATTCGAACAGGTTTTTATCGGCATACCGGTAGTTTGTCGAAGTAAATCCCAACGTGATGTTATTCCGGTCATGAGGCAGAGTTAGGCTGGAAACATATGGGACAGCTTCCTTCAGGATACTCGATGATGCCGACGGATGGATAGGTATATTATTCACGGACAAGCTGTTGAACGATATGGAATAAGGCACATCAACAGGAACCAGCCCGGACTCTTTCGTTGCAATCATGCCTTCCACCCCTCCGATAAAAATCATGCTGTCTTTGGGAGACAAATATATTCCACAATTGGAATTCAGCCGATGTAGCGGAAAAGAAGTACCTAGCAAAGTATGCATGCTTTTTCCCGTTTTCATATCCAGCAAGGTGATTCCTCGTATGGAAGTGACCAGCAAGCGCCCCATAGGAGTGACCAAGGCACGAAAAGGTTCGTTAGTCAACAAATGGCCTTGTTCCTGATTATAACATGTCCAAAAATCGTTCATCAAATCATAGCGTAAGACCCCCGTTCCCGTCACGGCAAAATAGAGATTTCCCCTGTTGTCACCGGTAATATGCAAAACCGGCTTCTTTCCAATCATATTCTTCACCGACGGTATCTCTTCCACAGTCCGGGTATCCATCCGAATACAAAGAACATCTTTATTGGCAGGAGTAAGCCACAGTCTGTTTTCGTCATCCAACCAAGCGGAACGGATGATTCCTGCAGAGCGGTCAAGAAGATCGGGATCTGAAAATAAAGGAGACAGCTGCTGGGTAGTCAAATCCAGCTGATATAACCCAGTCTGCGTAATAACAATCAGATTTCCCTGCCAAGGTATCAAATTCATAATAATCTGTTGCCCGTCATCTTGTAATACATCCGTCCCCAACTGTTTCAAACGCCCGGAAGAATAACAATATAAGCCATGCAGGAAAGTGCCGATATATAACCGGTCATGTTCAACGTCATACCAGACAGACTTGGTTGTTGGAGAAGGGATACGTGAAAGAACCGGGTCGTAACGTTTTACTTTCTGCGTCGTACGGTCCAGGCAGTTCAGCCGTCCATGTTCAGTAGCTATATACAAATTGCCATTCATATCCTCTGCCATCTGACCGAACAGGAAACCATCCAAACTCTCCGGACTATTGGGAGAAATGTCATAAAATGTATAATTGTCGGTATTCGGATTGAAGTAACTCAACCCGCCATAATAAGTTCCAACCCACATACCTCCCTGTTGATCTCTGAAAATCGCATACACCGATGAATGCTTCAACGACCAGGAAACCTGTTCTTTATGCGACAGATGATAACAATCCTGAAGAGACGGACTTACGACTGTAATACCGGCATAGGTACCGATCCAGATGTTCCCTTTGATATCCTGATTGATAGTACGGACCTGGTTATTGACAATCGGGTAAGCGGAATCATTCTCCCGGAAAGAAACCCACTCTCCTTCACAAAATACCTTAGCACCATTGGATAATGTACCGACCCACAACCTCCCCCTATTATCCACAAACAAAGAAGTGATAGATTCATTCTCCAACAAATTCCAACAAGTACCGTTTGAATAACGATACAATCCCTTTGTCGTAGCCAATAGCCAACCGCCATCTTTAAAATGCAGATCCCGAATAACCAGCGTTGAATCAGGTAAAGTACAGACCTTATCCGATACGCCATTGGGTGTATAATGGTACAATTCATTCTTATCTGCATAAAACAACGTCCCTTGATGGTATTCCAAGACATGTGCCAATACGGTAGTAAATCGGAATTCTTCCGTCCGTTGATTAAAAAGAACCAGATTCCTGTTAGCTAACATATAAATACAAGAATCTCCGTCTCCACAAATTCCATGAATATTGTTATCTTCGACCTCTTCCAAATAATCAGAAAGGCGGAAAGAGCGGACAATTCGTCCGTCGTACACATTAAAATTATCATTTCCAAACCAGATATACCCTTTTGCATCTTGATAAATGGAAATTGCCGATGGCTGTGTAAATACGTCGTTTAAATCGACGTGTTTAAAATAAAATTCTTTCGCCGACAACGGTAATAATGCATACAAACACAACAATATACATAAGTATCTGCCTCTCATAAACATAGATATTTAATGCAAAATAAATTCTTTTTTAAAAGAAAGCGACCAAAATCACGTATATTAACTAAAAGCCCAATAGTAATATCCATCAAAAAAATAACAATATCCGCCACAAACCATATTTACCATTCTATCAACAAATAATGATACCCTTTCTTTCCAATGCCTTCTAATTTTGCGACATTAATAAATATTCTTGAATCTAAGTAAAAAATTTTATTCATGAAAAAAGTTTTAATACCAATTGGACTTATTTTACTTTCCGGAGCATTTTCTCCTGCAATGCAAGCATTTGCAGCCGACAATAAGCCGGAAATTTCAGTAAACATCAGTCAACAGAAAAAACAGGTAACAGGTACCGTTGTTGACGAACTTGGCCCCGTAGCCGGTGCTGCCGTATCTATAAAAGGAAGCAGTGAAGGCACAATCACAGACATGGATGGTAAATTTACATTGAATGTAAATGAAGGTAGCATATTATCTATCTCTTTTATCGGTTATGTCACACAAGAAATCAAATACACAGGGCAAACTTCTCTGAACATAAAATTAGTAGAAGATACCCAGAAACTGGATGAAGTAGTGGTAACCGCCATGGGTATCAAAAAAGAAAAACGCGCTTTAAGTTATGCTATGAGCGAACTTAAATCAGAAGATATCCAGTTAGTACCGGTTCAAAACATCGCAAATTCTTTATATGGTAAGGCAGCCGGCGTACAGATTCAACAAACAGCTGCTGGTCCTACAGGTGGCACCAAAATCCAAATCCGTGGTATCAACTCCGTAGAAGGAAATAGCCGTCCGCTAATCGTTGTCGATGGTATTCCTATTAACGACACAGACTCTAACTGGGCAGGTCGCGAACGTAGTCAAACGCAAGAAGGTTCTGCACTTAATGACATTAACCCAGATGACATCGAATCGATGTCTATCTTAAAAGGTGCTAACGCTGCTGCTTTGTACGGTTCACGCGCGACCAATGGTGTAATCGTTATTACAACCAAACGTGGCGATGGCGCAAAAAAAGGATTGGGTATCCAAGTTAGCACTTCGTATACATACGACCAACGTGCTTACATGCCAGAATTCCAGAATGTGTTCGGAGGTGGTAGTACACCTTATTTCACAACCAACGAGAATGGAGAACCTATTTATACAGGTAGCACATACCGTAGTTTCGGTCCCCGTATGGACGGCACGGAAGTGATTTGGTGGGATGGCGTAAAACGCCCATTCTCTCCGCAACCGGATAACTACCGTGATATTTTCAAAGATGGTTACACCAATAACAACAGCATATCTATCACCAACGGAACCGATAAGAATAACATACGTTTATCTTATACAAACATGAATTATGCCGGTTATTTGGAAAACTTCAAACAGAACAAACACAACTTCAGTCTTTCCGGCAATTTTAAAGTTCATGAACGTTTAACTTTCGATGCATCTGTCTCTTTCAATATTTCAGATACAAAGAATCCTCCTACACGTATCGACCGTGTATCAAATTATCCGATGCCTCGTAACGAAATAGCTCAATTATGGAAAGATAATTACAAAAATTCCGAAGGCTATTACCTAACAGATGAAATCAGCGGTATCAGTTCCGGAAACCGTGACAATATCATCAACTATCTATTGTGGCAACAAAACGAAAACGAATACACGACAAAACGTGAACGTTTAATTGCTTCTTTATCTGCTAATTTGAAAATTTTCGACTTCTTAAACTTCCGCTTGCGTGGAGGTACAGACCGTTATTCGGACAAAAAAGAAGACAAGGAAATGTTTAAACAGTATTCCGATCCAGCGGATATGAACAATTTACAAGGTAGTTACCGCAAAGTAGACAATCACTACCAAAAGAATTATATCGAAGGTTTGTTGATGTTCAACAAAACATTCGCTGAAGACTACGATGTGACAGCCAACTTGGGTATATCCGGCGAAGACATATCAGAAACAGGGCTGACCTGGAGTTCACATGGTTTGAAATACAACGGTATGTTTTCAACCAATAACAATAAGAGAGACCCGAAAGCAGCTGGCAGAGACAGTGGATATAACAGGGGTGAGTTTTTAGGAGCCGTATTTGCTTCTGCGCAATTGGCATATAAACGCTTTTTGTATTTAGATTTAACTGCCCGTAATGACTGGTCATCTCGATTGACAGCTGGCAACCGTAGTTTCTTCTACCCTTCCGCTGGTTTGAGTTTTGTGTTTACTGAGGCTTTGGATCTGCCAGATTGGTGGAATTATGGAAAGGTAAGAGGTTCATACGCCGTTGTAGGTAATACAACTCCTTCTCTCTATTTTACAAATACAGCATATACGTATGGTTCATTCAACAATACTGCTATTACCAACCAGTTTGATGCAACTGTACCTCCGACAAATATTGTTCCGGAAAAGACATACTCTTGGGAATTTGGTTTGGAAAGCCGCATGTTCAACAGCCGCTTAGGTTTTGATTTCGCTTATTATACCAATAAAACCAAAAACCAAATCATCTCTGTTCCTATTACACCTTCAACAGGTGCAACAGCTATGCGTATGAATGCCGGTGAGATCGGGAACTATGGGGTCGAACTCCAAGTCACAGGTGTACCAGTGGAAACAAAAGATTTCTCATGGGAAAGTGTGTTGAACTTCTCATACACTCATAATGAGTTAATTTCATTGGCGGATGGACTGGAAGACCGTCTCCTCAGTAATCCTTGGAGTGCTGCAAACTTTAAAGCTGTCCCAGGATATGCAACCCCGAGTGTATATATCCGTAAATGGATACGTGATGATAACGGTAATATGGTTGTAGACAAAAATGGTAATTATCAGCAAGAAGGAGAATTTACTTATGCCGGAAGCGCGGCACCGAAGTTCATCGCCGGTTTCACCAACACATTCCGCTACAAGAATTTCTCCCTGAGCGCACATATTGACGGATCATTCGGTGGTAAGTTGCTTTCTCTCACAAACAACTTCCTGAAATCAAGCGGTGCCGGAAAAGAATCATTGTTCGGCCGTGATGAAGAATATGGTGGTTTGGCCTACTACATCGACAAAGACACCCAGCAAAAAATCGCATTGGACAGCCACAATGCTTCAGCTCCGGCAAATGCGTTGAACGGCCGTGTCCATCACGATGGTATTATTGCTCCAGGTGTAAAAGAAGATGGTAGCAAAAATGACATCATCGTAGCAGCTGCCGATTATTACAATTCACGCTATAACCGTAACGGTTCTGAAGATAACTTGTATGATAATACATATATCAAATTGCGTGAATTAAAACTTTCTTACCAACTTCCTAATCAATGGATTTCTAAAATTGGTTTGCAAAACTTAAATTTATCACTCATTGGTAACAACTTGTTTTTCATCTACAAGAGCGTTCCAAATGTGAACCCGGAAGCTACATTAGGAACAGGAGGTACAAACCCATATGTGGAATATACAACTTATCCGTCAGCTCGTAGTTTCGGTTTTTCGATTAAAACTAGCTTTTAATCTCTTAAAGTTTAAATAATACTAATAAAATAAATTTATGAAACAGACAATATATAGCCTATTGTTAGGTTCCATGATAGCTTTCTCATCCTGTTCCGACAAATTGGATGAAAAGCATGATAACCCAGATGCGTTTACATCTGCTCACATTGAATACCTGTTTGCCAGGGGAGCACAACGCACGTTGGAAATTGATTATGCGGATACATACAATCTTAATTTCCGTCGTATAGGATCGTATTTGCAAACGACTGCACGTCAAGAAGGTGAAAACCGCAACAACCTATATCAAAATATACAAGACGATTTAGGACGGTGGGAAAATTATTACGTGACACGTATGAGTACACTGACGGAAATTGATAAAATCTATGCGACCCTACCGGCAGATGAACAAAACAGTTATCGGATTTATTTAGAAGCAGGCAAAATATTGAAAGCTTTTAATACAGCCATAGCTACTGACTTTTTTGGGAATATGCCTTATACGGAAGCATTCACTGCTCGTAATGTAATCTATGGTGGAGACGTCATCTACCGCCCGAAATACGATACGCAAAAAGATATTTACTATACAATTCTTGACGATTTGAAAGAAGCTGCTTCTTATTTTAAAACAGCAACAACGAATGAGACATTCAACCGGCAAGATATCGTTTACAATGGAAATTGCAATGGTTGGTATAAGTTTGCCAATTCTTTGCGCTTGCGTTATGCCATGCGCATATCCAATGTGGATCCGGAAAAGGCAAGAAGTGTGTTGTCCGAACTTTCTTTCGACCAGCTGATTACCAGCAATAGTGATAATGCTGACATTACTGTTTCCGGTCAAGATGTTGCTCCCGATGCTTTGTGGCGCGCCATGAGAGAAAGTCATTCTACCGGACAAGGTTTTTATATGTATGCCCCGGAAAAAATGGTCAATATGTTCAAAGAGGTTAACGACCCGCGTTTATATGTTTTGTATCAACCGGGAACAGATGACAATGGTGATGTATATGAAGGCCAGACGGAAATCATTGGTTACCCTGCTTCTGCAGACGAGGCTATTGACTTGATCAATGAATATAACGGCAAACCGGCAAGTGATCCTACAAAAATTCCTTTGCGCCAAATCTACGGATGTTTGAATACTGTTACATTCCGTGAAAACTACCAATTCCCGTCTGGTATCGGTATGACAGCCGCTGAGACTTATTTATGCTTGGCAGAAGCCGCTCAAAGAGGCTTGTTCAATGGCAACGCCGAAGAGTTCTACAATAAAGGTATCATGCTTTCCGTTCAGAATTATTATAGTTATTACAAAAATAGTGATGCAGAAGATAAAAACGAAACCATTGCCAATACAGATGTTTCCGATGCAACATTAAGTAATTGGATCGTTTCTTCTTCGCTCAAATATAATCCTTCCAAAGGCTTGGAACAAATTGCTACTCAGAAATGGATGCATTTGAACTTTGTACAGATCTATGAAAACTGGGCTGAATATCGTCGTACAGACCTGCCCATCTTAGACGATGACCGTCAAAGCGGTACACTATTGAACAAAGAAAATGCACCAGTACGTGTTTTATATCCAAGTATAGAAGCTTCTATGAACACGGAAAATTACAATGCACAATCTGAATACAACAAAATCAATGCTCACCTATGGTGGGATATAAAGTAATATCTATTTCAACAAATTGATGGTTTGACCGTATGGTTAATAATTGTTACATTTGTATCAATATTATAACCATACGGTTTTTTTATAAATATATCAAAGAATAAACAGAATAATATCCAAAGGAAAACATGAATGTGAAGTATCTATTACTAGCTGCCGCCTGTCTGGGTAGTGTGACTATACAAGCGAAAGACTCGATTTACAAAAAAGGGTGGATAGACCTCAACAAGAACGGTGTAAAAGACGTTTATGAAGATCCCGAAGCTCCTATCGAAGCGCGTGTACAAGACCTCCTGAACCAGATGACACTGGAAGAAAAAAGTTGCCAGATGGCCACCCTCTACGGCTTCGGGCGTGTCTTGAAAGATTCCCTGCCCACCGAAGGATGGAAGAATGAGATCTGGAAAGACGGTATCGCCAATATCGACGAACAACTGAACGGTGTGGGAAGCGCCCGCCGCCGCACACCCGACCTGATCTACCCGTTCAGCAACCATGCCGAAGCGATCAACAAAACGCAGCGTTGGTTCATCGAAGAAACACGCCTGGGCATCCCTGTGGACTTCTCCAACGAAGGTATCCACGGCTTGAACCATACCAAAGCAACTCCCCTGCCCGCTCCTATCAGTATCGGCAGCACCTGGAACCGCGACCTGGTTCATCAGGCGGGAGATATAGCCGGTAAGGAAGCAAAAGCGCTAGGATACAATAATGTGTACGCTCCCATCCTCGACGTAGCCCGCGATCCGCGCTGGGGACGTGTGCTGGAGACCTACGGGGAAGACCCTTATCTGGTAGGCGAACTGGGCACACAGATGGTAAAAGGTATCCAGCAGAACGGTGTAGCTTCCACGTTGAAACATTTTGCCGTTTACAGCATTCCGAAGGGTGGCCGCGATGCCGCCGTCCGTACCGACCCGCATGTGGCTCCCCGCGAACTGCATGAGATCCATCTCTATCCTTTCAAAAGAGTCGTCCAGAAAGCGCATCCGAAAGGTGTAATGAGCAGTTATAACGACTGGGACGGTGTGCCTGTAACAGCCAGCTATTATTTCCTGACACAGCTGTTGCGCCAGGAGTATGGTTTCAAAGGATACATAGTAAGTGACAGCGAAGCGGTCGAGTTCGTTCAGACCAAGCACCATGTAGCCGATTCTTATGAAGAAGCCGTACGCCAGGTAGTAGAAGCCGGCCTGAACGTCCGCACTAATTTCACGCACCCGAAAGACTATATCCTGCCGGTACGTAAACTGGTAAAGGAAGGCAAACTATCCATGAAATCGGTCGACCGCATGGTTGCCGACGTATTGCGCGTTAAATTCGAACTGGGATTGTTCGATTCACCGTATGTAAAAGACCCGAAAGCCGCCGATAAGATCGTCGGAGCCGACAAACATCGCGACTTCGTACTGGATATGCAGAAACAATCCCTCGTATTGCTGAAAAACGAAAACAACCTGCTCCCATTGGATAAGAACCAGACGAAAAAGGTGCTTATAACCGGTCCGTTAGCCAAGGAAACGAACTATATGATCAGCCGTTACGGCCCTCAGGGACTGGATAATATCACGGTTTACGACGGTATCAAAGACTATCTGGGCAATCAGACAGAAGTTGTTTACGCCAAAGGCTGCGAAGTGAAAGACGCCAACTGGCCCGACAGCGAAATCGTCCCCACTCCGCTGACCGACGAGGAAAAGAAAGGAATCGCCGAAGCTGCCACTGCCGCTGCCGATTGTGACGTTATCATTGCCGTGCTGGGAGAAGACGAATCCTGCACAGGCGAAAGTAAATCCCGCACAGGCCTCGACCTGCCGGGCCGTCAGCAACAACTGCTGGAAGCCTTGCACGCCACCGGCAAACCGGTCGTGCTCGTCCTGATCAACGGACAGCCGCTGACTATCAACTGGGCTGACCGTAACATTCCTTCTATCCTGGAAGCCTGGTTCCCCGGACAGTTAGGCGGAGAAGCGATCGCACAGACCTTATTCGGCGATTATAACCCGGGCGGACGTTTGTCTGTTACTTTCCCCCGTTCAATCGGACAGATCGAGTTCAACTTCCCGTTCAAGCCGGGTTCACAGGACGGGCAATACTTCGAAGGCCCTAACGGTTCAGGAAGAACCCGTGTAAACGGTGCTCTTTACCCGTTCGGCTACGGATTGAGCTATACCACCTTTGCTTATTCAAACCTTTCCGTAAAACAGGAAACACCCTATTCGCAAAGTCCTGTAACCGTTACCGTAGATGTCACCAACACAGGCAAACGTGCCGGTGACGAAGTCGTACAGTTATATATCCGCGACAAAGTAAGCAGCGTAATCGCTTACGAATCCGTGCTACGCGGCTTTGAACGTATCTCCCTGCAACCGGGCGAGACAAAGACCGTATCCTTCGTCCTCTTGCCGGAAGACCTGCAAATTCTCGACAGACATATGGAATGGACAGTCGAACCGGGCGAATTTGAAGTCCGCATCGGAGCCTCTTCCAACGATATCAAATTAAAAGAGACTTTTGTTGTAAAGTAAAAGACAGGTAATCATAGCCTATCCGCATATTTTATTCCCTCCTGCTTTCGGAACAATTCAAAGATTTCGTAAAGTAAGAGGGAATATTTATTTGAAAAAAGAAAGATTAATTATCTTTGCCACAGAGATAAAGGAGAAAAGGCTTGAAAAATCACGATATACAACAGACAAACTCTTTGGAAACACAAAAATGTTTCTCACAGATCTACTCTACATACTTTATCAAAATGACACGCTTCTCACAGGCTTATGTCATTGCTGAAGAAGATGCGGAGAATATCGTACAAGATATTTTCCTCTATCTATGGGAGCATCCGGAAGTTTTTAGAACGATTGATAACATGGATGCCTTCCTGTTTACCCTGGTCAAAAACAGATGTCTGAATTTCCTCAAACACAGCCTGTATATAAACGAAAAGAAAAGAACCCTGGAAACGGCTGAAGAGCAGGAAATGCAAATGAATTTATATTCACTCCAACAATTCGACGAATCATTCCTCACGATTTCAGAGGTTGAAAATCTGATCGACGAAGTGATCGGTAAATTACCGGAACGTTGCAGGGAAATATTTATCCTCAGCCGCATGGAGGGATTAAAATATAAAGAGATTGCCGAGCAATTGGATATATCCGTCAATACGGTTGAGAATCAGATGTCTATTGCCTTACGCAAATTAAAAGTCGAGTTAAAAGACTACCTGCCTCTCCTGCTTTTCATCGTATAAGAAGACAGTGATATTCCGTCTGTATCAAAAAAAACAACTTTTTTTCATTTTCCTTTGGTGGTAACTTCCGATACTTTTGTCTTTAATATAGAGACAAACAATTTTGCCATGAATGACAGATTAGATAAATATTTCTCCGGAGAGATGCCCGCTACTGAAAAGACTGCGTTTTTCCAACTGCTGGAAACAGATCCGGAGGCCAAAAAGGAATTTGCCCGCACCAAGAATGCACTCGCAATCTCCGAACTGATCGACCGGAAAGAAGATGAAGCAAAGACCATCAGAGGCATCCGCGAATTCGACAGGCGGCTGGGCAAACGCTCCGCCAGACAATTCCGGATCAATCTCCTGAAATATACAGCCATAGCATTGATCCTGATAACCGGCTCCTGGTTTGCCTCCCAGCAATACACCCGGCATCAGCAGAAGATGCTGTTCACCGAAATAAACGTTCCCAAAGGACAGCGTGTAAACATGACATTGGCCGACGGTACATCCGTCTGGTTAAGCCCGCGAAGCAAAATCAGAATACCTAATGAATTTCAGGGGAATAACCGCACAGTCGAGTTAGACGGGGAAGGATACTTCTCGGTGACAAAAGACCCCAAACGGCCATTCATCGTCAAGACGCAGCAGTTTAATGTAGAAGTATTGGGCACAGAATTCAATGTGTTTGCCTATACAGAGATACCGCGCTTTGAAACCAACCTGGTCGAAGGTTCCGTACTTGTATACAACAAAGACAACAGGAATGAAATGATCCGGCTGAAACCCAACGAGAAAGTATCGGTCATCAACGATGTCATGGTCAAATCGAGTTCCGATTTTGACAATAAAGATTACCTGGAAAGCGGTATTTTCAGTTTCAGAGCAAAGCCTTTTGTAGAAATACTGGACTGTCTGTCACTCTGGTATAATGTCAGATTCAAAGTGACCGGAACAATTGCTCTTACCCAGAAAATATCCGGTAAATTCCGGCAAAGCGAAGAAATAGAGAAAATACTGGGTGCTTTACAGAATGTTTACCATTTCAATTTTAAGAGAATATCTGAAAATGAATTTGAAATCTATTGATCAACATATGTCTAACCGATAAAAACGAATGCCCATGAAGTAAAAAAACAACTATCATGATAGGGCCAAAAAGGGTAAGTGCTGGAATCACTTACCCTACAGAGCCAATACTATCAAATCCATTTCGAGACAGATAACAGTATCAACTTTAAACTATCAGCAAAGTTATGAAAAAAAACTTGTTGCAACTATGCTATGTATTTAAACATGATGAATTAACACACATTATTCATATTATGAGATTATCCGTGTTTTTTGTATTCGTACTATTTTTCCAGCTACATGCGGTCAATACGCATTCGCAGGAAGCACGAATCACCATCACCAGAAATAATCTTTCATTCGGTGAACTGATTACCGAAATAGAAAGACAGACCGATTATTTGTTCCTGTACGGCGATAAGGATATCAACCTGTCCCAGCCTGTCCAGGTCGATGCGAAAAACAAAACAGTGAAAGAGGTTTTGGACAATGTCCTGGCAAACAAAGGACTTACCTACAAAGTACTGGATAACTACATATCCATACATTCAACGAAAAACAAACGTTCCATCTCCTACTCCGAGCCGCCGGCCGGCACTCCTCAGGTTCCCGTTATCAAAGTCACAGGGACCGTGGTAGACCAGTCGAACACTCCCATTATCGGAGCCAACGTGCTTCTGAAAGGAAGTACCTCAACCGGGACAGTGACCGATATCGACGGTCATTTCTCGATCGAAGTTCCGGCAAATGCCCATCTTGTATTCTCTTATATCGGCTATCAAAACAAGGATATCGCCGTCAATAATCAAAAGACATTGTTAATCTCCTTACTGGAAGATTCTAAAAACCTGGAAGAAGTCGTCGTCACCGCCCTAGGTATCAAACGCTCGGAAAAAGCGCTGGGATATGCGGTACAGAAAGTTGGGGGAGATAAAGTCACAGCGGTTAAATCAGTAGATGTCGGCACAGCATTGACAGGTAAAATAGCAGGCTTGAATGTACAGAACAGTACGGAATTTAACGAAGCACCCAGCCTCCTATTACGCGGAGAAACGCCCTTATTGGTTGTAGACGGCGTACCTTACGGCAATATCTCCCTGCGCGACATCGCCTCCGACGATATTGAATCCGTAGATGTTCTGAAAGGCGCAACAGCGTCAGCCCTGTATGGAGCAAGAGGGGGAACAGGTGCCATCATGGTTACAACCAAAAGAGGTACAGAGGACGGCCTGAATGTAAGCATAAACAGTAGTACGATGTTCGAATCAGGCTTTCTACGATTACCCGAAGTACAAACATCATATAGTACCGGGATGAACGGGAAATATAACTCGGAAGACTTTGTATGGGGTGACAAAATGGACATAGGCCGTACAGCAACGCAATATGACCCATACACACACGAATGGCGGGAAATGCCTTTAGTATCCAAAGGTAAAAACAACTTCAAGAACTTCCTTGAATTCAGTTTTGTTACGAACAATAATATCAGCGTCACACAAAAAGGAAAATACGGAAGTTTCCGTACTTCTCTAACCCATATCTATAATAAAGGACAGTACCCGAACACTAAATTGAACAAGATCAATTATACGGTTGCCGGAGATATGAAATACAAGAACTTCACATTTGAAGGCGGACTTACTTACAATAAACGTTTCTATCCGAATAACACCGGAACCGGATACGGGACCGGAGGATATATATACAGTATGCTGGTCTGGACCGGAACGGACCTGGACATCCGGGACTATAAAAATTATTGGAAAAAAGAGAACGAAGAACAGAACTGGCCCAATAAAGTATGGTATGATAATCCCTATTTCATCGCTAATGAGATTGTCCATTCCAGCGATTATGATGTTGTCAATGGTTTCCTTACTGCCAGCTATGAATTCACCCCGTGGTTGAAAGCCTCATTAAGATCAGGTGTCGACACCTATAGCGAACGTGAGAAATGGAGAAACTCCATCGGAGCTTACGGCGGATGGAATAAAAAAGGATATTATGAAGAAAGACGAAAAGGCGGTTATAGCATCAACAATGACTTTATGGTAACAGCCGACCATAAATTCGGTGATTTTTCCGTTGATGCCTTTATCGGCGGTACCATTTATTTCTATCAGGACGACTGGCTCTCCGGTAAAACGAAGAACGGTCTCTCAATTCCCGGATATTATTCATTATACGCATCTGTCGATCCGGCACAGATAGAAAGTTCGATAAAGAAAAAGCAGGTAAACAGTATCTATGGAAAAGCATCCGTAGCATGGAAAAGTACGTTCTTCCTGGATATTACCGGAAGAAATGACTGGTCGTCGACACTCCCGTCGGAAACACGCTCTTATTTTTATCCTTCGGTATCGGCAAGTATTGTTGCTTCCGAATTAATCCCGATGCCGGAATGGATTGATTTCTGGAAAATCAGAGGTTCCTGGACACAGACCAAAAAGGATCTGGATGTCTATGATACCAACAAAAGTTATACCATCAAAACAAATATGTGGGACGGAATGAACGGAGCTACTTATCCGACAAAGATGAGAAGTGCCCTCATTAAACCGAGTTCAACCCGTTCATACGAAATAGGAACTGCTTTCCACTTCCTGAAAAACAGATTTCAACTAGACATCACTTATTACAATAAACTATATTACAACCTGACCCGTGACGCTTCTATCAGTGACGCTTCCGGTTTCGAATATACATTGATTAATATTGACGAAGAGCAACTCAGGAAAGGCGTTGAAATTACCATAGGCGGAAACCTGTTAAAGAAAAAGGACTGGGAATGGGATGCAACTTTCAACTGGTCACTCGACCGTTATTATTACTCCAAAGTAGACCCGATCTATTCTACACAGAAAGAATGGGTAAAAGCAGGCGAACGTTGGGACTGGTTGGGTTATTATGACTGGGAACGCGATCCGCAAGGAAATATAATACACGAAGGTGGTTATCCTATCCAAAGTAAATTCCAAAGCGTTGCCGGAAACGAGTATCCAGATTGGGTGTTTGGTTTCAACAATACACTCAGATACAAAAACTTTACATTAGGTTTTACGCTTGACGGCCGTATCGGAGGTGTCGCCCACTCTGTAATGGATCAGGCGCTTTGGATGACGGGAGCACATATAGACAGTGACAGTCCATGGAGATACGATGAAGTTGTAAACGGGAAAAAAAATTATGTAGGACAAGGAGTAATGGTTGTATCAGGAAGCGTAGACAGAGACTCTAACGGTAATATTATCAGAGACAACAGAGTCTTTGCTCCTAACGATAAAGCAGTATCTTATGAAGGTTATATGAAATTATATAACGGAGCCGGAAACGTTTGGGATGCCAAGCATCAGCATATATTAGATCAGACATTTATCAAACTGAGAGAACTGTCACTGACCTATGCAGTACCCAGTCCTTTCTGTAAGAAAATCGGTTTACAGGGAGCATCTATTGCCTTTATCGGGCAGAACCTATTTATCTGGACAAAAGAATTCAGATTCTCCGATCCTGATAAATCCTCTGAAAACTTAAATTCCCCCTCTCTACGTATGCTTGGATGTAATTTAAAAATCAATTTTTAATCAACAAATATATGAAAGCACTTAAATATATATTTTTGTCAGCCCTCTTTATTGCCGGATACGGATGCTCTGCATATGATGACATAAACACGAATCCGAATGCGGCAACCACAGTATCATCGTCTTTACTAGCAACCCCTCTCTTGCTTGATTTGACGGCTACAGGAGGTACTGGTTCCGGTTTTATAAGCGACAATTGTCTGGCAAAACAAATGGTATGGTTAGAATCGCTACATGATTACAATTACAATGTTCTGGGAAGAGCTGGTCTCGGAGGATACAAAACCCTGATGAATGCCGTAAAAATGGTAGAACTGGCCCCGGAAGAAGACAAAGCCGCTTACCAGGGTTTAGCCCTTTTCATTAAAACATATAAACTGTTCTATACTTCCATGCAGCTGGGAGATATTCCTTACAGTGAAGCATTACAAGGTGAAGAAGGAAATGTCAAACCCAAATACGATCCTCAGGAAGACGTTATGATTGCCATCATGAACGACCTCGACGAGTCAGCTCGTTTCTTCAGTGAAGCCCACGATTTTAAAGGCGATCCGATCCTGCAAGGCAATATCTCGAAATGGCAAAAAACGGTAGATGCTTTCCGACTGAAAGTATTATTATATCTTTCCATGAAAGAAGACCACCCTGTGCTAAAAATAAAAGAACGGTTTGCACAAATTGTTGCTGAAGGAAAACTGATGAGGTCAAACGAAGACAATTTCCAGTTGGTCTTCTCCAATAAGGCAGGCCAGACCTATCCTTTCAACACATCCGTGTCAAAACATTATATGTATTCGACCATTTCAAGTGTAATGGTCGATACACTTAAAGCCTATAATGATTTCCGTCTGTTTTACTTTGCCGAACCGGCAAAAGCGCTTATCAGTCAGGGATTACAGGCGAACGATATGAATGCTTATGCAGGATTAGATCCGGCAGGCGACTTTTCCGACCTTCAATCCATGAATGCCGACGGAAAATGCTGTACGATGAACCTGAGATATACAGAGGTCGTTTCCGGTGAACCTTATATACGCCTGGGGTATGCCGAACAATGTTTTATTCTCGCCGAAGGTGTATTGCGGGGATGGATAAGCGGAGATGCCAATACATATTACAACAATGGCATTAAGGCCGCTATGAAGTTTGTTGCAGATAACACACCGGACGATAACAAATATCACCACGGAATGAAAATTACGGATGCCTATATCACTGACTATCTGAACAGCGACCATATCATTCTTTCCGGTAGTTTCGATCATAAACTAAAACAGATTATCGGACAAAAATACCTGGCTTACTACATGCAGCATCCTTTTGATGCATATTATGAATACAGACGCACCGGATATCCGGAACTTCCCATTAACCCGAAAACTAACCGGAACACAGTGAAAGACAAGATTCCTGTACGATGGATGTATTCCACCTGGGAATATGACTTCAACAGGGAAAGCGTGGAAGAAGCCGTTGCCCGCCAATATGGCGGACTGGATGATAACAACAAATTAATGTGGATCTTACAAAAATAAATAATCAACAGTTATGAAAAAGAATATCTTATTCATTCTACTTGGCATTTTCTTTGCCATGAACACCTACAATATATCAGCAGCATCCCCAAGAGCCAAACACGTTATTTTAATCGGCCTGGACGGCTGGGGAGCCTATAGTGTATCAAAAGCAGAAATGCCTAACGTAAAGAAGCTAATGGACGATGGTTCATATACTTTAAAGAAACGGTCAGTACTGCCATCTTCAAGCGCAGTAAACTGGGCTTCCATGTTCATGGGAGCCGGTCCGGAACTTCACGGATATACCGAATGGTATTCAAAGACGCCTGAACTTCCTTCACGGGAAGTAAATAAAAACGGAATATTCCCTACCGTATTCAGTTTATTGCATGAATCCGATCCCAAAGCTGAGATAGGTTGCATATACGAATGGGAAACAATCCGTTGTCTGGTAGATACTTTCGCACTCAATTATGATAAACATGTTTCCGAAGCAGAGAGTAACCCAGCAGCTGCTGCACAATATGCTGCTGATTATATAAAAAAAGCACATCCTAACCTGCTGGCCGTAATCATCGACAACCCTGACCATGTCGGACATGCAACAGGCCATGACACTCCTGAATATTATGCAGTGTTGAAAGAACTGGATAAGTATGTAGGCCAGATAGTCAATGCTGTAAAAGAAGCCGGAATGCTTGATGAGACTATTTTTATTGTCACAGCCGATCACGGTGGCATCAATAAAGGTCATGGAGGCAAAACCATGGAAGAAATGGAGACTGCCTTTATTATCTCCGGTAAAAATATCAAAAAGGGCCATGAAATCACCGAGAGTATGATGCAGTTCGATGTTGCATCGACCATAGCTCATATCTTTAAACTGGAACAACCACAAGTATGGATCGGACAACCTGTATTATCGGCTTTTGAGAAATAAATAAAGTTATATGGGGCCGGTGAATGCCGGCTCCATTCATATCCCTCCCCTTTATTATTCTTCCCCTTTTATACTTTATTAAAAAGAATCCCACCTCTATTCCCCCGGATTTGAATATCTTAGCAGAAAATCTGTTATCCTCTTAAAACCGATCAGTTATGGATAGCCTGCAAAGATGGAAAACACAATACCGGTTTTACCGGACATTCTTTCTCAGTACATTAAAATTCAGTGTCCTGATCGGTTTTCTGTTTGCCTCTTTTAGCGCACTTCGATTCTATGTTAGCATGATCGACTCTATCAGACTATGGCTACAACTCATCCCTACGGTCGGACTGGGATTCGACTATATCTATAAGGAACTGACACGCAAAGAAGAATATTTTTTCTATTATAATCAGGGAATCGGCAAGTATCAACTCTGGATCGTTACGTTTATCGTCATGTTCATCTGCTGTAATCTACTGAATCAAATCATCGAGCTATGTACACAGGCCTTGAAATAGACAGCATACTTAAATCGTTCGGCGAACGGACCATACTGGCAGACGTTTATCTGAAATGTTGCCGGGGAGATATTATTGCCCTTTTCGGACGAAACGGGACAGGCAAATCAACCTTGCTGAATATCATCTTCGGTACCTTAAAAGCCGACCGGAAGTTTATCCGCATCGACGGAAAAGTCATAAAAGGGCCGGCTTTCCGCTCCGGACTGCTTGCCTATCTGCCACAACACCCCTCCTTTCCCTCACATCTGAAAGTATCACAGATAGCAGAACTTTGTATCGCTCCGGAAGACAGGAAACGCTTTTTCGCAGACAAAATATTATTCCGTATCCGGACCTCCCGTATCTGTGAAATATCAACCGGGGAACAACGTTACCTGGAAATCAAAACCACCCTTTTCAGTCCGGCTCCTTATATCCTGCTGGACGAACCTTTTAGCGGTGTCTCGCCCGTTGTTGCCGAACAGATACGCAAACTGATGACCGAAAGCGCCCAAAACCACGGAATCATCCTGACAGACCACAATTTCAGGGAAGTACACAAAATAGCAAACCGAATCACCCTGCTCGATGATTGTTACCTGAAAGAGATAAAAAATAGAGAAGAGTTAATACCTTACGGCTATTATCAGCCATAAAAAAAGGGACACCCTTCCGGATATCCCCAACACTGAAAAAACTTCATTTTATTCTATTCCATACTTTTGCATCGCATATCTACCCAAAACTTCCAGGTAGCTGAGACACTTTCTAGCTAACTTTTTCATAGCGCAATACTAATTATTTAAAACGATCTCTTTGCCTAAACATATTCTATAAATATGTTTTACAACACAAAAGTAGTGGTTATATAGATACGATATACTCCCCGGACCGGCTTTTAACATCATTTGCACAAAAGACCGGCCTGGCCATTGAAGCGCCTTACCCAATAATGTATTTGGAGCAAGGCAGTTTGCTCAATAAATAGACAAACAGCCAGGTTACCGCCAGCGTAAAAACAGCCGATACCGGAACGATTGCCGGAATAGGAATACCCAACCAGAGCGTCAGTAAATAAGAAGGCCCTACAAAGAAATAATGTACGCAATAAACGCCGAACCCCAGTTTCGTCAGATTAGCCAACGCCCTACAAATCAAAGGAGAAGTAATACGGACCTTCTGCATCAGAAGGAATATGGCCGCCGTCATCAGCATCGCATTCGGAGAGCAATAAGTAAAGAACAGTTCCATCCCTTCCTCACTCACATTCGGGTCCGACGTCATATATCTGAACCCAATGAAAGTGGCCAGATAACCAATCAGGAACAAAGGAACAACGACAGCCAGTGTTTTACCGATCGACCAGTTATTTCCTTTCCCTAAATAATGCCCGAGCAATAAATACCCGTTAAAACCGGCAAAATAATAGAACAGGCCGTAAGCATTCCACGAGCAGGTCCCGAAAAGATACTTAGAAACAAACTCCATCAGATAAGGAATAAACAACGAAACAACCCAGATAGACAGGAACCAGCGTTTCCCCTTTTCAGACGCTTTCTCCACCCACGCAGAGAAAACAGGCATATAAAGATACAACCCGATTAAAGCATAAATATACCACATCGGCGTAGCGTAAACCGTAAAAGTAAGCGGTATCATCGCAATATCTTTCAACCCGTCGGCCAAAGATGCAGAAGGCTCGGGCGCCCAGGGAAAGAAGTCGGTCACCAGTTCAGCGCTTCCTCCCACCCACTGGATAAACCACGGTGCCAGATTAAACAGCACCGACCAGACCAGGAAAGGAAAGAACACGCGCGGAATACGTTTCTTATAAAAGACAGAAGCCTCCTGCTTCACCGGAAGCAACAGGAAACCTGTCATCATCACAAAAAGAGGCACACAAGCCCTCAGCATAGACCCGTAGGCCGACCCCCAGAAATTAATTTCAGGATTGGCACGCGACTCCGGAGAGGCATTAAAAGGGTCTGTACAATGGCAGGCAATCACCATCAGGATAGCAACGAAGCGAAGTGCGTCCATCCAAACGATATGCGGACGGGCAGTAGTAGTGTTATTCATGGTAAGCGTATTTATCTAACAGGATGTAAAAGTAGAAAATAGTTCCTACACTACAACATATTTATTTCATATATTATGACAACAAAATATCATATATTATGATACAACATTTTCATAATATATGCGACTATAATATCATAATATATGATACTTATCTCAGAATACTATCTGATAATACCGATAATACAGTCAGCTTGCTATCCTCTCTTATACTCGGAAGGAACAATCCCTGTCTGCTTAATGAAAGAGCGGCGGAACGTGCTGATGGAATGAAACCCCGAGCGTTCGGCAATCTCCTGGATACTGGCAAGCGGCTCGGCATCCATCAGGCGCTTGCTCTCTTCCACCCGGAATTGATTCACATAATCCGAAAAAGACATTCCCAGCTCCTTATTGAATAATTGCGACAGATAAGAACGGCTGATAGGGAATACCCGTTGTAAATCCGTCAGCCGAAGGTCATCCCGCAGATAAGGTTTTTCTTTCTCAAACCAGGTATTAACCTCTTCGGCATAACGTTTGAAAAGAAACCCCTGCTGTTCGTCGTCATCTTCTTCCTCATCGTTTTCATCCACCGGAGAATTCCATCCATCCTTAAACGTACGGTCAAGCTGGATATTCTTGAGAAACAAAGCCTTATAAAAGAAGTAAAACCAAACGACAAGCAACACCGCCTTATCAACCACATAGAGGAGCGGAGCATCCGTAAGCAGCAATATCAGGTAAAGGACATACAGCATCGACAGAATAACCATGGTCCTTTTCAGCCAAATCAAATCATAATTCTCCGGGTCAGATACATTCTCGCTAAGATAATCCGTATATTCTTTCCCGTATTTCATAACCAGATAAACCGGCAAAGCCATATAAAAAACAGTCAGTGCAAAAACAAGTAAACGAAGAAATACGTCCAGATTGAAAAACGCAAAAACATCTTTCATCGAATAATAAACATGTATCTCTCCACCCGATAAACGATACGTTAAATAAGAAAAACCTCCTATCAGAACAGGAGAAAGAAAAATCGAAAAACGTTTAAAAGTAAGGTATCCGGGACGCAGTTTTTCTATCACATAAGCGGCCAAGCAGGCAACCACAAAACAACTGGCAATAAGTACGTCGGGATGGAACGCTTCTTTTGCTTCATGCAGATAAAAATTAACTATATTCCGGATTACAGCCATCAAAGCCCACATAATCATGCTCCAGCCTAAAATATGTCGTGCTCTGTTACCGAACGACCTCAGCAACATCATAATCCCGCCCAATATACATAGGCCAATTATTTGCATACTCAATAAAAACTGTATTTTTTCCAACATACTTTACTACCCCGTCTTAGTATAAACAATTTGGTCCCTCAATTAGTTGATTTGCACTCTATTTAGACAATTTGACGCCCCTGGATTATTTGCACCATGCACTTTTATACCATCTCATCGTGATTTTATACCGTATGATCCCTCTCTTCCCTCAAACTGCCGGATATTTGCAATATGAAATTTGATACAAAAATAGCATAAAAGTATGAGAAATTTATTACTATTAATTACACTGATTTCGGGTTTGGCTGGTTGTTCACACGAGAGCAATTTCTCAGCCATTGAGAGTATTAGCGCGAAAGAAAAGCCATTAAAAATTATTACACGTATTTTAACTACTAAATCGGCGAATTTCGTGCAGGAATTCAAAGAAGGCTCGGAAATAGGGCTGCTGATTACACGCGAAAGCGACGGCGGACTTTATGACGAGGATAGTGATTATATAAATGTAAAAGCAGAAGCAAATTTAATTAGTAATAAAATCTCCTGGCGGCAAACGCCGGAAGTCACACTTAATTTTGACCCGGCCACCGTGTATGCCTATTATCCATATCAGCCGCAGATGAAGCTCGGAACAGCAAGCATTCCTGTGAAGCTGTCGCCCGATGCCACTCAAACCCGCGACTATATGTATGGCACACACGCTCTCGGCCAAAAAATAGTAAACAGCATCTCCCCGATGGTCTTGCTGAACATGGAACATGCGCTGTCGCTCATTTCTTTCCAGGTGAATCTGCCGGAAGGTGAAAATGAAAGTTATCAGCTAAGTGCCATACAGATAGGAAATAAAGCCGGAGGAAGCTCCTTGATATGCAAAGGCATGATGGACATCAGAAACGGACGAATCACTAAAATAGCCGGTTGCAGCACCTCGACCCGTCTGAATCTGCCGGAACCGGTTACATTAGGTAAGGAATATTGCAAAACCCAACAGATCAGGGTGATTCCGACAACGACACCCATAGCGGAAGGAGACATCGAAGCTCTCTTCACAATCAATGGGAATTCATATAAGTACAAGATGCCTGCACAGACGATGTGGGAAAAAGGACATAAATACCTCTACAAATTAACTCTCAGCGGAGAGGCTCTTACATTGAAAGAGGTATCCGTTACCGACTGGATACAGGGTAACGGTGAAGATGCTACAAGCAGCATTATGTAAGTTTTATTTTAACGAACTAACTCGTGAGAGTTACGTATACATTTAATTAATACTAAAATAGTAGTAATGAAGCCGGCCCCGAATACCGCGTCCTGCACTCAACAGGACACATATTCCCTCTCAACTTATCGCCGACAACACTCTTTTATTTGACTATAAACCTTGCCGGGGCCGGTTTCATTATGCTACTATTTTCTTTTCATCAAAAATTCAATACGTATTATTTCATCAAATAGAGTTATATTTTCCATATTTTCCCTACTTTTGTTTTCCAACGACTATTGTGAATACAACGGAAATAGATGATCGGGACTGAAATACATAACTTCAACACTTTATACACTAAATTCTACAGAAAATCCTTTCTGTTCACTAAATCCTATGTACATGACGAATGTATCGCCGAAGATATTGTATCGGACGTCCTGATTAAATTATGGGAAATATTGAAGGAAAAGGAGATAGAACATATTGAAGCCTTGCTATTGACGACATTAAAAAACAAATCGCTCGACCACCTGAAACATGAAGCTGTCAAAACAGAAGCACTTCACACCTTGACGGATATGAAACAAAGGGAGCTGGATATCCGCATCTCAACGTTGGAAGCATGTAATCCCGAAGACATATTCTCTACCGAAGTGCAGCAGATTATCACAGCAACTTTAGCTCTTCTGCCAGAACAAACCCGGCGTGTCTTTGAAATGAGCCGCTTCGAAAACAAAACAAATAAAGAAATAGCCGAAGAACTCCAACTTACAGTTAAAGGCGTTGAGTATCATATTACAAAGGCATTAAAACCTTTGCGTGAAAATCTGAAAGATTACCTGCCGCTCTTCTATTTCTACTTTTTTTTCCAATAATTTTTCACATTCCACTAGGGTTATCACTCAATGAATCGTTTTAATAATAACGGGGCATGAAACACATCCCCACAAAAGTAAAGGAATGAACCAGGAATTATTAAATAAATATATCGCAGGTGATGCAACTCCGGAAGAAAAAGAAGAGGTTGCCCGCTGGTTGGATGCCGACAAGAAAAACATGAAAGAGTTTCTTGCCCTGCGTAAACTATATGATATATCCATTTGGCAACAGGAGCAAACTCCTGTTGCCAAGGATAAGTTATCCTTGGGGAATAAGCGTTGGACGCTACGGTCTGCCAGCTTTGAGTTGGCAAAGGTTGCAGCCATTTTTATTCTTGCTTTCACTATTGTTTATTCATTCTTAATCAATGAAGACAATGATTCGGCAAAGATGCAAACCATATTCGTTCCACCCGGACAGCGAGCCGAATTGACATTGACTGACGGAACAAAAGTCTGGCTGAATGCAAAAACGACTTTTACATTCCCTGATAAATTCACAGCTAACAACCGTCGTGTCACTTTAGATGGGGAAGGATATTTTGATGTAACAAAAAATCCGGAAAAGCCTTTTATCGTAAATACCGAACGTTACGACATAAAAGTAATGGGCACAGAATTCAATGTAACGGCCTACTCCGGTTCTTCCGTTTTTGAAACCTCCCTGTTAAAAGGTGCTGTGGAAGTTTTCTCTCCGGCAAAAGATACAAAGGTCAGTTTAGAGCCGCATATGCGAACCTATGAAGAAAACGGCATATTAAAAAAAGACACGATAGAACACGAGAATTATTTTTTATGGAAAGAAGGATTAATCTGTTTCTATGATGAACCGGTAGATAAAATGATAAAGAAACTTCAATTATATTACGATGTAAAAATTGATGTTCAAAATAAGACATTGCTCAATAACCGTTATTCAGGAAAATTCCGGACCAAAGACAGTGTAGAGCATGTATTAAAGGTCCTTCAACTCAATAACAAATTTAGTTATGAAAAAGATAATGACCGGAATCTAATTACCATCAAATAAATTAATCATAAAAACAGTTAGCCTATGACATAAAAAGATGCACAAACAAAAAACCGGCAAGTGCTCCAACACCTACCGGTTCAAAGTAAGTCAATACCCGACTTCATCACTCAAATATCTAAGTATTAACTAACACAGTCTACAAAAGTATGAAAAATATTTTGTACAGGGATTCTTTTATCCCATTTAAACCACATTATAAACATATATTTCGAATTATGAAACTGACCTTCATTTCTCTCTTTATATTCGTATCGGGAGTCTTTGCAATAGAAGCTACCTCTCAAACAATGAGGGTATCCATCGTTGCAAAAAACATCTCGACACAGGAACTCATGCAAGAGATTGAAAAGCAGACAGACTATCTGTTCGTCTATAATAAAAATGAGGTAAATCTAAACCGTAAAGTAACGGTTAATGCAACCAATAAAACAGTTGCAGAAGTTCTGAAAAAAGTCTTTGAACAGACTGATGTTGTATATGCTATGGAGGGAAGCAATATTATGCTGATGAAAAATCAGACTCCTTCCGTACAAATAACCCAACAACAGGTAACTACAATCAACGGTACTGTTCTGGATGAAGCCGGGGAAGCCATTATCGGAGCAAATGTGTCTGTCCAGGGTACTACTATCGGAACTATTACAGATATAGACGGTAAATTTACACTGGAAGTCCCGGCCAATGCGACTATTCAAATTTCCTATATAGGTTATCTCACACAATTCATTCCCGTAGGAAATAAAAAATCTTTCAATATAAAATTAAAAGAAGATACCCAAACGATCGAAGAGGTTGTGGTGGTTGGTTACGGTACGCAGAAGAAGGTGAACGTCATCGGTTCTATCGCCATGGTCGGTGGCGAAAAGCTGGAAAACCGTGCGACCTCTTCCGTGACTTCCGCTTTGACCGGACAGATGCCGGGTGTGACAATCACGCAGCCGGGCGGACGCCCCGGCTCGAACACAGGGACTATCCGTGTACGTGGTGTCGGCTCCTTTGGTGCGACTCCGGATGCGTTGATTTTAGTAGATGGTATTCCAGGCAACATGACTGATATCAACCCAAACGACATTGAAAACATTTCTGTATTGAAAGATGCAGCCACTTCAGCCATCTATGGTGCGCGTGCCGCCAATGGTGTCGTGCTGATTACGACCAAGCAGGGAAAAGCCGAAAAGGTGAGAGTTTCTTACAACGGTTATGTCGGTTTCAACCGGGCTATAGAACTGCCGGAATATGTAGATAGCTGGGATTATGCCCGCCTGTTGAACGAGGCGGAAGGCATGACCCGTTTCACGGACGAAGAAATCCAGGCCATGCGCGACGGCAGCCAGCCGGACCGGTATGCCAATGAGAAGTTTGTGGATGACATCTTCTCCGGCAAGGGCATCCAGACCGGGCACGACCTTTCCGTGACCGGAGGGTCTGAACGCAGCCAGTATTTTGCCTCTTTCGGCTATTTGAGCCAGGATGGTATTGTTCCGGGAAACAACTACTCCCGTTATACCGCCCGTTTGAACTTGACCTCCGAGTTGGCAAAGAACTTGAAACTGACGGTCCGCCTGCGTGGTGACAAGACAAACCGGAAAGAACCCGGAACGGCCGGTTCCATCGATGGCAGCGGCATGATGCTGCTCATCCAGCAGGGGTTGCGTTTCCCCGGTTATATGCCTTCCGTGTTGAGCGACGGCAGCTGGGGGTCGGGCGTGAAGAACTTTGGCACGGCGAAAGCCTGGTTGGCTTCCGAATCATTCTCTGAAAATCCGGTTACCCGTATCAACTCGACGGTCAGCTTGGACTACAGCCCGATTGAAGGGTTGAAACTGTCGGCCATTGGGGCTTACAACTTTACCAATTCGCAATCCAAGGATTATAGAGCCACGTTGCCGGTAACGATTAATGGCCGGACGCAGATATTGGGGCCTTCCTCTTTAGATGAAGCGAATACGAACACCGATTACAAGTCGTTCCAGGCAACAGCCAACTATTCGAAGTCGTTCAATTCGTTGCACAACTTGGACCTGTTGGTCGGTTATTCTTGGGAAGAACAGTCGAGCCGTAATATGTCGGCCAGCCGCCAGAACTTCCCGAACAACAATTATCCCTATCTGACGATGGGTTCGCCGGACGTACAGACCAATGCCGGCGGCGGTAGCGATTGGGTGATCCAGTCTGTTTTCGGTCGTGCGCAGTACAACTATGCCGAACGCTATTTGGGCGAATTGACCATGCGCTACGACGGTTCCTCCCGTTTCCCGACCGATTCCCGCTATGCCTTCTTCCCCTCTGCCGCTTTGGGATGGAGAATCTCGGAAGAAAGCTTTATGAAGGAGAATGAAAACCTCTCTTTCATCGACAACTTGAAGTTAAAGGTGTCTGCCGGTATTTTGGGTAACAACAACATCGGTAATTATGCTTACCAATCAACCTACGTGTTGGGTAAAGCCTATAACTATCCGTTGGGCGGCGTCATACAGCAGGGTGCGCAGCTAACAACTTATACCGACCCGCGTTTGAAGTGGGAAACTACCCGTACCATTGATGCCGGTTTTGAATCGGTTTTGTGGAATGGTTTTTTAAGTGCTAATGTAACTTATTTCCACCGTTATACCTACGACATCCTGTTCAAGCCGAATGCCAGTGCCTCTGCCATTTTCGGTCTGACCATGGCCGAAGTGAACACCGGTGAGGCGTTGAACCACGGTTGGGAATTTGAAGTAGGCCACCGCCATCATATCGGTGATTTCAGCTATGGCGTGAATGCCAACTTCTCTATCATCAACAACGAGGTCAAGTCTTTGGGTGTCGGCAATGTGGAACAGCCGAACGGAATGGTAGGTAACGGTTCCGGCCTGTTTATCGGTTATCCGATGCAGATGTATTACGGTTATCTGACGGACGGTGTATTCCAGGACCAGGCCGACATCGACGCTTGGTTTGAACATACCAACCAGTCTGCCATGGGTAGCAACAAGGCACAGACGAAGCCGGGCGATATCCGCTATAAGGATATTTCCGGTCCGGACGGTGTACCCGATGGAAAGGTAGATGCTACCTACGACCGCGTTTACTTGGGTTCACAAATCCCGAAATATACCTTCGGCCTCTCTTTCAATGCCGAATATAAAGGGTTTGACCTGAACCTGTTCCTGCAGGGCGTTGCCGGCGTGCAGGGTATGTTGAGCAATTATGCCGGTTGGGCTTTGTGGAGTGAAGGCAATATACAGAAGTGGCAGATGGAAGAGGCGTTCGACCCGGAAAACCCGGTGCGCTACCCGAAATATCCGCGCATCGAGAACTTAGGGAATACCATCGGTGTGAACACGCAGACTTCCGACTTCTGGGTACGCAACGCTGCTTACCTGCGTATCAAGAATATCCAGTTGGGATATACGCTGCCGAAGTCGTTGCTGAATGGCACCTTCATTTCGAGCATCCGTGTGTATGCCGCTACGGAAAACCCCTACACGTTCCACAGCTTCCCCGACGGTTGGGATCCGGAAATCAGCACAGGCGGACAGTTCTATCCGGTATTGCGTAACTTTACATTTGGTTTGAATCTTAAATTTTAATGGGCAATGAAGAGTATATTGAATAAAATAGGAATAGTTTTGGCTTCTGCCGTATTGGCAAGCAGTTGTAGTTTGGACCGCTATCCGCTGACCAGCTTCAGCGAGGAGACGTTTTACGACGACGAGGCGAATGTGAAGTTGGCCCTGATCGGGTTGTACCGTGGCGGCATCCAGTTGGGCGTTGATTATGGTTCTTCCGACTGGTGGGCCTATAGCGCCACGATTCTGTTAGACGGCGTTTCCGATATGGGGTACGACCGAAGAGGGTTCAACAACAATTTGGGCAAGCTGACCTCCGGGCAGATCAACGAGACAAACGGCTGGGTGAAGGACTTGTACCAGAAGTCGTATAAGCGGATCAGCGCGTGCGCCCGCTTCATCGAAGGGTTGGACAAGATGGACAGCCAGAGTGCCGAAATGGAACGGATGAAGGCGGAAGCCCGTTTTATCCGCGCCGTGCAGTATTTCCAGTTGGCCTCTTATTACTATGATGTTCCTTTGGTCAAGACGGTTTTGACGTTGGAAGAATCCAACTCGGTGACCAAAAGCAGCCGGGCAGAGGTGTTGCAGTATGCTGCTGATGAATTGGAGGCGGTTGCCCAGATTTTGCCGCGCCACAAGGACCTGGCCGGTTCCGAACGCGGACGTGCCACGGCGCAGGCCGCTTTGGGTTATCTGGCACGTACCTACATGGTGATGGAAAATTACCAGAAGGCGGCTGCCGCTTGCAAGCAGATTATGGATTATGGCGACAACGCGATTGACCCGGATTACCAGAAGCTGTTCTATCCGGCAGGAGCGGAAAGCAGCGAACATATCTTTGCCGCCCAATATGTGGACGATTTGGCAGGTATTGGTCTGCCGCAGCACGCATGGCCTATCAAGGATGGCGGTTGGTGCTTGGTCAACGGAACGAACCACCTGTTCGAGGCGTATGATTTCGTGAACGGCGACCCGTTCAGCTACGAGGATGCCCGTTTCAACAAGGCAAACTTTGGCGAAAACCGCGACCCGCGTTTGGATTATACCCTGCTTTATGATGGTTCCGTATTTAGAGGAACGGTCTATGACTGTGACCCGGAAACGAAGGCTGCCGACAAGATCGGCCCGGGACAGACAACCCAGACCGGTTACCTGTTGCGCAAGTTCTTTGACGAGGGGTGGACCGGCGATATCAATGCGTATGGGAATAATGTACCCTTGGTTCGTTATGCCGATATCCTGTTGATGTATCTTGAAGCCGAGCTGAAAGCCGGTACGCCGATTACTCAGGCATTGTTAGACGAAACCATCAACAAAGTGCGTGGACGTGCAAGCGTCAATATGCCGCCACTGACAGAAACCAATTCGGACAAGTTGATGATGTTGATTCAGAAAGAACGTATGATTGAATTGGCATTTGAAGGCTGGCGTCTATGGGACTTGTTCCGTTGGGGCATTGCCGAAGAACGGTTAAATGCAGATATCTATGGTTCTCCGTTCTATATCAACAAGCAGGATTTAATGAAAAAGAAAAACGGACAACGTGACCCGTATGACCGCTGGTATGTCAATACACGCAGCTTCCAGAAAGGTCAGGAACGCTGGCCGATTCCTTTGGCAGAAACAAACATCAATCCGAACTTAAGATAATAGCATTGATTTATAAGGTTCTGGATTATCCGTCCTGAAATGGATGGATGATCCAGGTTTACTCAATACGAATGACTAACATGAAACATTTTTTATTCTTGCTTATCCCGGCAACAGTTTCTGGGTTTTCTTCCGCTTATACACAAGCCCAGGACAAACAGTCCCCGAATGTCGTTTTTATCCTTGCCGATGATATGGGAATAGGTGATTTGGGCTGTTATGGACAACAAAAAATAAAGACTCCTCACATTGATGAGATGGCTGCCAATGGGCTATTGTTTCGGAACCATTACAGTGGTTCGACTGTTAGTGCCCCTTCTCGTTGCTGTTTGATGACAGGAAAGCATACAGGGCATGCTTATGTTCGAGGAAATAAAGGAGTACGGAATGAAGAAGGCTTTTTTGATTTGCACTTACCTGAATCGGAAGTCACAGTTGCCCAATTGTTCAAACAAAAAGGGTATGCGACTATGTGTGTAGGCAAATGGGGATTAGGTGGTCCCAGGACGTCCGGTAGTCCTGTCAGGAAAGGTTTTGACTATTTCTTCGGCTATTTAAGTCAAGGGGCAGCACATCGTTATTATCCGGACTACTTGTATGAAAATGAAGAAAAGGTAATGATCGACGGCAAGACCTACAGCCATTTCCTGATTATGGAAAAGGGGCTCGACTTTATCCGGAAGAACCAAGACAAACCGTTCTTTGCCTATTTCGCCATTACGCCGCCTCATGCAGACCTCGACTATCCGGACTTGGGCGAATATGAAGATGCCTTTGAGGAGGTGCCTTTCGAGAATCCGGATTTCAGCAAGGGCAGAGGCTTTAAGCCGCAGCCAAAACCGCGTGCCGCCTATGCCGCCATGGTGAGCGAGGTCGATAAGAACGTTGGGCAAGTGCTGGATTTGCTGAAAGAAATTGGGCAACTTGAAAATACCATCGTGATATTTGCTTCGGACAACGGCGTCCATAACGTCGGCGGGCATGACCCTTCCTATTTTAATAGCAACGCCTCTCTCCGCGGAATCAAGCGCGATTTGTATGAAGGCGGCGTGCATGTCCCCTTTGTCGTGAGCTGGCCCAAGGTCATCGGCCAACCGCGCGTGACGGAACACATAGCGACCTTCTGGGATTTCATGCCGACTGTTTGCGACCTGTTGGGCCTTCCCGTTCCCCAAGGAAGCGATGGCCTATCCTATCTTCCGGTATTGGAAAACCGGGAACAGGAACAGGCAAAGCATGATTACCTGTATTATGAATTTTATGAGCAGGGCGGAAAGCAGTCTATCTATAAGGATGGCTGGAAGTTGGTGCGCTTGAACATGGACAAGCCGGCAAAGAGGGTCGAAGAGCTATATTACCTGCCGGATGACAAGTGTGAAAGAAAGAACTTGCTGCTTCAATATCCTCAAAAAGTAAAGGAGTTGAAGCAACTGATGTCGGAAGCTCATACCGATAGTGAACATTTTTCCTGGAGCAATAAGTAATAAAAGATGTATTCAATGAATAGAAATAAGATACCATTTGTGTTGGGTTGTGCTTTGGCCGCCCATGGAGTTGCGCCGGTAGCCATGGCGGAAGGAGCAGGGAAGGAACGTCCTAATTTCGTCTGGTTGATGGCGGAAGACGTAGCGCCGCAATTCGTCGGGTTGTATAACCAAGGGAAAGGGGCGCAGACGCCCCATTTAGAGAGGATGGCACGCGAAGGGCTTGTATTCAACAACGCCTATAGCAATGCGCCGGTCAGTTCGGCCGCCCGTTCCACCTTGATTACGGGCTGCTATGCGCCGCGGTTAGGAGCCAGTTGGCACCGCAAGTTGGAGGTCATGCCCATGCCGGAGGGGTTACATATGTTTCCTGCCTATCTGAGGCGGGCAGGCTATCATACCTCGAATGCGGCGAAAACCGATTATAACTGTATGCTCGACGAGCAAGCGTGGGACCAGGTCGCCGGCAAGATGGGTGAATGGCGCAAGCGTCCGGATAAAAACCAGCCCTTCTTTTTTGTCAGGACCAATGCCACGTGCCACGAAAGCTGCCTGCATTTCAAAAACATGACGAAGGAGACAGGGTACGATCCGGCGGATGTGAAGCTGTTGCCTTTCCATCCGGATACACATACGTTCCGTTATACGTATACTACGTTTTATGACAAAATCCGGAAGGTGGATGAGGAGTTGGGCCGCCTGATGGAGATGCTGGAAGAGGATGGCGAGTTGGACAACACTTTCATCTTCTATTTTGGCGATAATGGCGGAAGCCTGCCCGGTTCGAAAGGTTATACGGGCGAGACGGGCTTGCAGGTGCCGTTTGTGGTCTATGTGCCAGAGAAATGGCGCGACCGCATCCCGTTGCCGGTGGGCAGCCGTGTGGATGGCTTCGTCAGCTTTATGGATTTCGGCCCGACCTTGCTCCATCTGGCAGGCATAGAGGTACCGGCGGAGATGGACGGGACGCCCTTCTTGGGAATCGACATCCCGATGGAGGAGGTGAACAAGCGCGATGTGGTGTATGGCTATGGCGACCGCTTCGACGAGTTGTATGCTTTCAACCGGACGGTCCGCAAAGGCAACTTCAAGTATTCGCGCAATTTCCTGCCCTATCACCCAAAGTCGCTTTATGCGGCATATCGCTACAAGCAGATGGCTTTCCGGGAATGGGAACAGCTGTATAAGGAGGGTAAATTGAATGAGGTGCAAAAACGCTTCTTCGAACCGCAAGGCCCCGAAGAGTTGTATGACCTCTCGGCCGATCCTTACGAAACCCGGAACTTGGCCGGCTTGCCGGAATATGCCGGCCGGCTGAAGGAGATGCGCCACTTGTTAGAGAAAAACCTGCTTGCCCAAAACGATTTGGGGTTATTACCTGAAAGCGTCTGGCTGGAAGAGGGCAAACAAAACCCGGTGGAATATGGGCGTCAATCCCATGCGCGTATCAACAAGCTGTTGGCGGCTGCCGATTTGCAGTTGCTCTCTTATCTGGAGGCAAAGAAGAAAATCAAGAAGGCGTTAGCTTCAACTGACCCAGTTGAACGGTATTGGGCGTTGACAGCTTGCGTCTGGAACGGGAAGCAGGCTGTTGAGTTTGTCGGCGAGGCGGAAAAGTTGTTAGCCGACCCGTCTGTCCCGGTACGGAGCCGGGCGGCGGTATTCCTGATGACCGTCGGGCGGCTGAATGCGGTGGCTCCTTTGAAGAAAATCTTGTCGGAGGCTACTTCCGGGGCGGAATCACTTGAGGTATTGAATGATATGGCTTATTTGAAGACCATCCGTCCTGACTTGGGCTTTGCGCTCACACCGGAGGATGTGGCTGTCAAATGCCAAGGGGCGGATTGGAGAGTGGATTTCTTAAAATGAAAAGAATATGATAGAAAAGATAAAAATAGGTTCCTGCCTGTTGATGGCGGGCCTTTTCCAATGGGCCGGGGCGCAGCAGACGGGACGTCCCAATGTGATATTCATCTTGGCGGATGATATCGGTTATTCGGATGTCGGTTGTTATGGGGCCACCCGGATAAAGACACCGGCATTAGACCGGTTGGCGGCTGAAGGGGTTCGGTTTACCAATGCTTATGCGCCGGCTTCTACCTCTTCCCCTTCCCGCTATGCGTTGCTGACGGGCGAATATGCCTGGAGGAAGAATGTTGGTATCTTGCCGGCAGACGCTCCCTTGACTATCGACCCGTCGCTGACGACCTTGCCCTCCTTTATGAAGAAGGCGGGCTATCAGACGGCGCTGGTCGGCAAATGGCATTTGGGATTGGGCGAAAAGGAGGTGCCGGTCGATTTCAATAGCGAAATCAAGATGGGACCTCGCGCGATTGGCTTTGATTATGCCTACTATTTCCCGGCAACGAACGATCGAGTACCGTGTGTGTATATCGAAAATGACTGGGTGGTCAATTGGGATCCGGTCGATCCCATCCAGGTATCCTACCGGAAAAAGGTGGGCAACGACTATACCGGGCGTGAGAATCCGGAACGGCTGACGCTGAAACCGCACCTTGGGCACGACGCGACCATCGTGAACGGCATCAGCCGTATCGGCTGGATGGACGGCGGCCAAAAGGCCCGCTGGAAGGATGAAGAGATGGGGCAGGTGTTGTTGGGCAAGGCAAAGGCGTTTATCAACGAACATGCCGATGCGCCTTTCTTTATGTATTATGCCACGCATAATGCCCACGAACCGCGTGTGCCGTCTCCTGCTTTCCGGGGAAAATCGGCGGCCGGTATTTATGGCGACGTGATCGAGGAGTTCGACTTTTGCGTGGGCGAGATCGTCAAGACGCTGAAGGAAAAAGGCATTTACGAGAATACCATCTTGGTCGTCACCAGCGACAACGGCCCGATGGTGAAAGAGGGCTACCAGGACGGTGCATTGAAAAACATCAACGGGCACGATCCGTTTGGCGGCCTAAGGGGACAGAAGTATTCGTTGCACGAGGCGGGAACACGGGTCCCGTTCATCTTCTCCTGGCCGGGCAAGGTGAAAGCCCCGTTTGTGCAAGAGCAGAACTTCACCTATTTGGATATGCTCTCCACGTTTGCCGGTATGTTGGGCCTCCCCATCACGGCGGAAGAGGCCCGCGATACCCGCGACGGATCGAACCTGTTCCTCCGGCCCGATGCCCCGAAGTACAGGGAGTATATCATGATGCAGAACAACAGTGGCCAGATTGCCATCCGCCAAGACAATTGGAAGTACATCCCCGCCACTCGCAACCGAGATGCCGAATTGTATGACCTGAGTACCGACCCGTCAGAACTGCACGATGTCACGATGGCTTACCCGGAAAAGGTCGCCGAGTTGAAGAAATATGTCGAACGGAATTATAAAAAGTAAGTTGATGGAACGTATGAAATGGATGGTTGCGTTGTCTGTATTGTCTGTAGGACACGCAATCGCAGACGAGAAGCCGAATGTGTTGATTATACATACGGACGAACATAGTTTTAGGACATTGGGCTGTTACCGCGCGTTGTTGCCTGACGGGCAGGCACGCCCTTGGGGGGAGGAATGTGTGGTCGAGACACCTAATATCGACTATATAGCGAAACAGGGTGTCTTGTTCACCCGGTGCTATGCGACAACTCCGGTCAGCTCGCCAAGCCGTGCCTCTTTTATGACCGGCTTGTATCCACAGAATGCAGGGGTCTGTGCGAATGACTTGGTATTGAATGAAGAGGCGTTGACTTTCGGGGAAATTTTCCGGCGCCATGGTTATGAGACCGGTTATATAGGTAAACTGCATCTGAATGGGGAAAGCCGTCCGGAATGGCATCCGAAGCGTGATTTCGGATTTACGGATAACCGGTATATGTATAACCGCGGGCATTGGAAGAAAGTGGTAGGAATGGGCGACGAGGTGGATTTTGACCAAAAAGCCAAAATACAAACGACCGACTCCTTGAGTTTTACCACTGATTTCCTAACCAACAGGGCTATTGAATTTATAGAGCAACATAAAGGAAAGCCATTTTGCTGTATGTTGTGCTTTCCGGATCCGCATGGACCGAACCAGGTGCGGTCGCCCTACGACAAGCAGTATGCTTCCCTCTCTTTTGGAGCACCTGCCAGTTCCCGAAAAGATACGACCGGGTTGCCGGCTTGGTCTCACGGAAATGGCCAGCGGGGTGACAGGATGGAGAATATGGTGGCCTATTTTGGCATGATAAAATGTATTGACGACAATATAGGGCGGCTTTTGAAGGTACTGCGTGACAATAAGCTATTAGACAATACGATTCTTGTTTTCACCTCTGATCATGGTGATTTGTGTGGCGAACATGGTCTTGTGAATAAGGGTGTGCCCATGGACGGGTCGGCAAGGGTTCCTTTTATCATCAGTTACCCTGCCAAGATGGCCAAGGGGTTGCGAGTGGACAAAGTGATGTCTGTTGTCGATTTTACTCCTTCTCTGCTCTCTTTTTGTGGCATGGAATCGCCGATGGAATATGGAGGGCGTGACTTGTCTGATTTATGGAAAGGGAAGGCGCTCCCGGCCCATCTTGACGATGCGGTATTCATGAGGGCGGTCACAGCCAGGAGAGAAAGTAATTTTGCAGACCGGGCGAAGTGGGTGTCGGTAGTCACCTCGCGTTATAAACTGACGTTGTCTGAAAATGCATCGGATGTCCCTTGGTTGACGGATATGGAAAAAGATCCGGATGAGCTGGTGAACTGTTACACGAATCCGGATTACAAAGAAACGACTGCCCGCTTGAAAAAGAAGTTGATGGAATATGGTACACGTTTCCGGGATCCGAGAATACAAAATCCAAAGATTCAGAAAGAGCTTATGGATAAATAAACAGTAAGAAAAGTATAATGCAAATTAAATGAAGTAATAACATGAAATCAAACGTATTTTTAGGTTTGGGAGTAGGGGCTACTTTATTAGCTTGTTCTGCAAACAAACAAAAAGCGGAGGTTGAAAATCCGATACAGAAGCCTAACGTCATTTTCCTAATAGCCGATGATATCGGTTATGGAGACTTGAGCTGTAATGGTTCAAAAACGATTCATACGCCAAATGTGGAAAGATTGGCTGCACAGGGCGTTCGTTTCACAGATGCGCATTCGGTAGCAGCAACCAGTACGCCTTCACGCTATTCGTTGTTTACCGGGCACTATGCTTGGAGGCGTAATGACACTGGGATCGCAGCTGGAAACGCCGGGATGGTGATTCGTCCGGAACAGCCAACTGTTGCGGATATGTTTCGTGAATGTGGCTACGTTACTGGGGCAATCGGTAAATGGCATTTGGGTTTGTCAGACAGAACGGGCGGACAAGACTGGAACGGCTTCATCACACCCGGACCGGCTGATTTGGGATTCGATTATTCCTATATTATGGCTGCGACAGGTGACCGTGTTCCTTGCGTGTGGGTTGAAAACCAGCGTATCGTGAATCTGGATCCGAACGATCCAATCGAAGTGAGCTACAAAGAACCGTTCCCCGGCGAACCGTTAGGTAAAGATCATCCGGAAATGCTTACTAAGCTAAAACCTAGTCCGAACCACGGGCATAACCAAGCAATCGTGAACGGTATTTCCCGTATCGGCTATATGAAAGGAGGTAAGCAAGCTTTGTGGGAAGACGAAAACATTGCAGACAGTATTACGGTGAAGGCCGTCCAATTCATCGAACAGTATAAAGATGTACCGTTCTTTTTATATGTCGGCACAAATGATGCACACGTTCCTCGCTGGCCGCATCCCCGTTTCGTGGGCAAAAGTGGCATGGGGCCGCGTGGCGACGCTTTGTTACAATTTGACTGGACGGTAGGCGAGATCATGGCTGTACTTGAAAAGGCTGGTATTGCAAAAAACACGCTGATCGTGTTAAGTAGCGACAATGGTCCTGTTGTGGATGACGGTTATGCAGATCAGGCCGTGGAATTGCTGGGCAACCATAAACCTTGGGGTGAATTCCGTGGTGGTAAATACAGCAGTTTTGAAGCCGGTACACGCGTACCTTTTATTGTCAGCTGGCCAGCGCAAGTAAAACCAGGTGTTTCAAATGCTTTAGTTTCGCAGATCGACTTGTATGCCTCTATGGCAGGTTTGCTGGGAAAGACGTTGGAAAACGGAGCTGGACCTGATAGCCAGAACCTATTGAATGCATTTTTGGGTAAAAATGCCAAAGGTCGTGATTATATAATTGAACAAGCCGGTTCGTTGTGTGTTTCCGATGGTGAATGGAAGTATATCTCACCAAGCAAAGGTGCTGCATATAACAAATTGACAAATACAGAACTTGGCAACAGCAAGGAAGAACAACTTTACAACTTGAAACAAGATATCGGGGAAAAGAAAAATTTAGCTACCGAACATCCTGAAATTGTTACGAAGTTGAAAGCTATTCTAGAAAAAGAAAAAGCTAAATAGTTTTTTAGCGTGAAAACATCTGTAGGTTGTTAATATTCCTACAGGTGTTAAATTTAGAAATTAACTTGTTCATTCTTACTCGACATCCAATTTGCGTTTTCTTTGATAAATCATTAGATTGGAAATAAAATAGTAAAACACTCTTCCACATTACTTTACAAATGATGCCGATGGTTATTTGCCAATTGATAAATACATCATAAGTTGCTATCGAAATGGGAGACTAGTCTACAAAAATCACATTTTTTTGTGATTTGTAGATTGTTTTCTGTTCGATATACCTCAGTGTATTCCAGAAAGATACAATATCCATGAGGCTATAGTTAATTTTTGCGTTGTAAAGTGTTGGATTCCCTATTCTTTTCCGTATTTTTACACGCACAAAGGCTTATAGTTATGACCTATCAAGAAATATTAGCAGCCGCACAGACTCTGTCAGATACAGAGCGTGCCTCATTGGTATCCGCATTGTCTTCCGAGAGCGTTTCCCTTTCCGGCTCTCCCCGTCTGTCCCGGCTTTTGGATAAGCAAGGCAGCTGTCCTCATTGTGGAGGTAAGCACTATTACCGTTTCGGCAAGGACAAGGGTGCCCAACGCTTCAAATGTAAGGATTGCGGCCGTACCTTCACCGAATATACAGGTACGTGGCAGGAGGGGCTTCACAAGAAAGAACTTGTAGGACTTTATTTGGAACTGATGGCCGACCAGAAGTCTTTGGATAAGATTTCGGCAGCACTTAATATAAACAAGAAAACGGCCTTTGACTGGCGTCATAAGATATTGGGTACGTTCAAGCAGGACAAAGGCGGTTCTTTTTCCGGTATCGTGGAAAGTGACGAGACATTTTTTGAAGAATCCGAGAAAGGTAACCGTCATCTCAAACGTCCTCCCCGCAAAAGGGGGACCGATCCTAAAAGCAGTGGTATATCGGATAACAAGGCTAAGGTTATAGTAACTGCCGACAGAAAGAACGACCTGAACATGACATGCTGTGGAAAAGGAAGGCTGACCAAAGCGGACATCGCGGAAAGCCTGGGAACTCCGCTGGACAAGGACGTAATTCTTTGCTCTGACGGTCATGTAAGTTATAAGGGGTATGCAAACGACAACCACCTGAAGCATGTAGTGTTAAGAGACGACATAAAGCAAAGGGTCAAACAGGAAAGATTCCATATACAACACGTGAACTCGTTACACAACAGATTGAAGAAATGGATCGCTTCCACCTTTTGGGGAGTCTCTACGAAATACCTGCAGAATTACTTGAACTGGTTTAAGGTAGTGGTAACTGTACTTAAAAAGGAAGCGAACCACGCAAATGCTTTACTGAGGCTGTCGATGATGGAGAATAAGGCTCTCTTTGCAACGCAGTAATCAACTACAGCCTAGGAAAAACTATATATATCATCGTATCAGACAGTTAAAAGGAATAGATGGATATAGTTCTTCTAGAACAAAGTTATTAACCTATGAAAATAAAGGCATTCCCCGAGCAAGAAAAGAGAATCAGATTTGAAGACGTCTATCTCTCATATTTCTCAAAGATGAAGTATTTTGCAAAAGAATACGTTATCTCAGAGGAAGATGCCGAAAATATTGTGCAGGATGTCTTCGTTGAACTTTGGGAAAACAAAGAAATGCTCAATATGCATATGAATCTCATCGCCTATTTGTTCACTACCATAAAAAACAAATGCCTGAATCATCTGCGTCACAAATTAGTCGTACAAGAAACAGCCAACAAACTACAGGAAGAATACACCATCTCCCTACGAATGAATTTAGATTCATTAGAAGTCTTCGATAATAATCTTTTTTCGGATCATGACATCGAAAAAATCATTAGCCGTGCATTAGATGCCCTTCCCGAAAAATGCAGAGCTATATTCATCATGAGCAAAATTGAAGGAAAAAAACATAATGAGATTGCTCAGGAACTGAATATTTCTATTAATACCGTTGGCAGTCAAATAGGTATCGCCTATAAAAAACTAAGAACTGAACTCAAAGATTACCTTCCGATACTGTTGTTTCTCCTCTCTTTATAAGAAATCCGAAAAAAATAATCTTTTTGTTTAACGATTTTCTCCTGTATAAGTGTCTACTATATACAAGGACAAAATTATGAATGAACAAATAATAAAATATTTCCAGGGAGAACTTAATACTACAGAAAGACTGCAGTTCTTAAGACAGGTAGAGGCGGATGATGGATTGAAAAAACAATTCATCGAATACAAAAATATACATGCTCTGTTACATCTTTCTGACCAGGCGGATAATAAAGAAGAGAACAGACAGGGATATATACTGTTCAACAAAATTATCCGGACAAAAAAGATACGTAAAATCATGTTATATGCAACCAGCTATGCTGCAGCCATCACATTACTGGTTTTATCGACTTACTGGCTCACCACCAGTCATTACAAAACTCAACAACCTGTAGCGAACATCGAAAATATCCTTTATGTACCGGCCGGTCAACGTGTACAATTGACTTTACAAGATGGAACCGAAGTCTGGCTGAACTCTCAAACCAAGTTTACTTATCCGGCTTTATTCACAGGAAAAGAACGGAAAGTAACTGTAGAAGGTGAAGCTTTTTTCGATGTGGCTAAAAACCCTGATAAACCGTTTATCGTATCTTCTCAGGGAGTAGAGATGAAAGTTCTGGGAACAAAATTCAATGTTCACAGTTATCCGGGGAAAGAGACAATTCAGACAAGCTTGCTTGAAGGAGGGTTAAAAGTATATTTCCCTCATGCCGAATCCAAAGGTATTATCCTTAAACCGGATGAACAAGTAACTATAAAGGGGAACCAAATGAAAATCAGCACCTTTCCTCATGCGGATTATTTCTTATGGAGAGACGGGATATATAGCTTTATTAACGAACCGCTTATCGACATATTGAAGAAACTCGAACTCTATTATGACGTAAAGATCATTGTGAAAGATCAATCCATATACAATTGGGAATATACTGGAAAATTCCGCCAGCGGGATGGTATTGATGAAATTCTATGTATGATACAAAGAATACACAAATTCAAAATCAGCAAAGATGAAGAAAGTAATATCTTCACTTTAAGCAGATAAACATGTATAATCATTAAAACAGAATGCCTATGAAGAAACATTTTTAGAAGCAAAAACGGCAGATGCTGTAACATCCGCCGTTGGCAATCAAGTAAACACATCAAGTCAAAAATTTTTAGTATTCACTTAATTATTAGCAAAGATATGAAAATAAAAACTTTGTTACCACTCTTTATTGTACATGATAAACACTTTAAAGAATATTTTAGAATCATGAGAATATCGCTATTTATGTTATTCGTCTGTATTTTTCAACTGATGGCAACAAATACAGAGGCACAGAATGCCATTATGAAACTGGAAACAAATGTGATATCTATCGGGCAACTTATCAATCAAATAGAGAAACAAACAGACTATCTGGTGGTATTTCGTAATCGGGAAGTAGATACAGAACGGAAAATACATGTTCAGGAAAAATCAGGAAAAGTAATTTCATACCTGAAAGATGCCTTCGACGGTACGGATATCAGTTACGAATTTACCAACAAATACATTTTGTTATCTAAAAAAAATCAGCCGAATATTGTCAACGAAACCCAGCAGTCAGCCAGAAAAATTACAGGTACGGTTAAAGACAATAATGGAGAACCTATAATTGGTGCCAATGTATCTGTTAAAGGAACAACAAACGGAACGATTACAGACACAGAAGGAAACTTCAGTTTGGAAAATATATCAAATAAAGATGTTATCGTTATTTCCTACATTGGTTATACCCCACAGGAAATCAGAACAGGAAATCAAAATAATATAAAAATTATCCTGAAAGAAGACTCACAAGCACTGGAAGAAGTCGTTGTTGTAGGTTTCGGTACGCAAAAGAAAGTAAATCTGACCGGTTCTATCGGTACGGTTAAAACAGAAGAAGTTCTTAAATCACATCCGGTAACAAACGTACAAGAGTTGCTATCCAGTTCTGTTCCCGGTATGGCCGTAACGAAAGGTAGTGGGGCAGCCGGTTCAGGAGCCAGTATCAATATCCGCGGAACATCTACCATTGGAGGTAGTTCCGGTGTTTTAGTACTAATCGACGGTATGCCGGGTAATATTTATACATTGAATCCAAATGATATCGAAAGCATATCTGTATTAAAAGATGCAGCATCAGCCGCTATCTATGGCTCCCGTGCTGCAAACGGTGTTATTCTGGTAACCACCAAGACGGCTAAAGCAACCGATCGTCCTGTCGTTGAATTTTCCAGCAACATAGGTATACAGAACCCGCAATTCAAATTAGACTTTGTCGGAGCAGAAGATTTCATGCGTTTGTATGACCAGGCCATGATCAATGATGGAAAAGAAGCGATTTACGGAGAGCAAGGTATTCAAGATTTACATGCCGGCAAATATGCAGATAATAAATGGTATAAAGAAATCTACAAAAAAAATACCGTTATCAACAATACACATATAGCAGTATCCGGTAAAGAAAAAGCTATTTCCTATCGTTTCTCCGTATCTAACGACTATCAGGAAGGTAACTTACCGAACAATAACTACAATCGTTTGGTATTCAAACCAGATATGCGTTTCCAAATATTAAAAAATCTGGAAGCACACGCCAGCTTACAGTATACACAGACAAATATCCAAAATCCGAATGGCGGAACAACCATTTGGCAGACACAGGCTGCACGTATCTCACCTGTTACACCTATTTTTAATCCTGACGGTTCATATGCTGCCGGTGGTGCAATGGGAGGTAACCCGATTGCAGGTGTTAATGAATCCGGATATTCCAAAGAAAGACATAAAGAGATGATGGCTATTTTCGATGTCACTTACTCTCCTTTAAAAGACTGGAATATAAAAGGAAGTGTTGCTACATATTCTCAAAATACAACAACAAAGAACAGAGTAAATACTTATTATCTGTATGACAAAGAAGGGAATATAGCTAAAACAGAAAACAGAGTTTCTTCATTGAAGGAAACAAACTCGTATAACTTCCGCACACAGTTACAGTTTACATCCGATTATTCTTTTAAAATATCCGACAATCACAATTTCAAAGTATTGGCCGGTTATTCACAAGAATATTACAAAACAGAAAATTTCTGGGCCTCCAGAGAAGATATGCCTTTTGCCGGTATAGATGTATTGGACACCGGTAATACAAATAAACAAAACGGAGGTAATGCCCAAGACGTAGCTGTCCAATCCTGGTTCGGTCGTTTAAACTACGATTATCAAGGTAAATATCTATTTGAAGCGAGCGTACGTGGCGATGGTTCTTCCCGTTTTGCCGAAGGACATCGTTGGGGAGCTTTCCCGTCTTTCTCCGCCGGCTGGAATTTACATCGTGAATCCTTTATGGAATCAACGGCCAACTGGTTATCAGAATTGAAGATCAGAGCATCATGGGGTATTTTAGGAGATGCCGAAAAAGTAGGTTACTATGCAACAGCACAAGTTCTAAGTTACAACCCTAAAATTTATACATTCAACGACAAATTAGTCGGTGGTGCTTATAATAATGTAGCTATCAATCCTAATATAACATGGGAAAAAGCAAAAGTTAGTAACTTCGGTATTGACTTTGGATGGCTGGAACAGCGTATAAAATTATCAGCCGATTATTTTATGAATATGAGAACAGATATTTTATATACACCTCCTGTGCCCAGTGAATTCGGACTATCCGCTCCTTTATCAAATTTACTGAAAATGAGAAATGAAGGTATGGAAATTATGGCCAGCTACCAGGATAGTAAAAATGATTTCCGCTGGGGAGTAGATGTCAATCTCAGTTATTCAAAAAACAAAGTGTTAGAAATGGGTGATTCCGAAAGATGGATCGAAGGAAATTCTGTGACTTATTTGAACGACCGGTATCAATTACCATTCGGTTACGAAGCAATCGGTCTATTCCAGAGTGAAGAAGAAATAGCCAATTCACCGAATCAAGGAAATGTGTTACCAGGCAATATTAAATATAAGGATCAAAACGGTGACAAAAAAATCGATGGTGAAGACCGTGTCGTACTCAACCGAAAAATACCTGTAAATTTTGGTATGAATCTTTCTTTCGGATATAAAGATTTCGATTTCTCCATGAATATGTATGGTAAACTGAATACTAAAAAGTATCTTCAGGGATACGAAGGATGGGCATTTTATCTGACAGACAATGCACGACCGATGCATCTGGACGCATGGAGTGAAAGTAATCCGGACGCTTCTTATCCGCGCCTGACATTATCGAATACATCCAATGATTATGATTCAAGATACAATAGTTTTTGGTTGCGTACAGCCGACTATCTGAAGATCCAGAATATACAGATCGGTTATACTATTCCGAAAAGTGTATTGGAACGTGTAAATATCAAATATTTGAGATTATATCTATCCGGACAAAACCTGGCTACTATCACCGGATACGACGGATTTGATCCGGAAGGAGGCTGGTATCCGTTGTCAAGAACATTCTCATTTGGTTTTAATCTTCAATTTTAAAAATCATGAAACAATATAGTATCGCATTTTTATTAGTTTCTGCCTTAACATTCGGCAGTTGTTCTGATTTCTTAGATAGAGATCCTCTTTCCCTGGCTTCGGAAAATACCTTCTGGCAAACAGAAGCGAATGCACAAACAGGTGTAAATGCTTTATACCCGTTATTGCCTAATTCACGCGATTTCTGGCGTGACTGCCAAAGTGATAATTCGCTGATGACAAATGCCTGGGGAGAAAGTGGTTTGGGATATATTTGCCAAGGTTCACACAATGCAGCAACCGGTTATCTTTCCGAAGAATGGAAATACGACCATATCCGTAGAATTCTTTACTACTTAGACCGTCTGGAGGGTATGGAAATCGATGAGGCTAAAAAGAAACGTTTTGAAGGAGAGGCCCGTTTTATCCTGGCATTACGTTATTATCGAATGACACGTCATTTTGGTGATATCCCATTGATCAAAGAAAAACCGATTGACCTGGAAGAAGCAGCGTTACCCCGTTCTCCAAAGCAGGAAGTATTAGATTATGCACTTGAAAACGTAAATAAAGCGATTGATTATTTACCGGAAACCTATTCCGGTGATGATATCGGACGTATCACAAAAGGAGCAGCTCTGACACTAAAGGCCGACATGTATCTGGATATGGCAAGTTACGCTAAATTCCATAAAGGACAGGATGCAACCGATCTTTGGAAAGAAGCAGCCAATACAGCAAAACAAGTTATTGATCTGAATCTATATGGCTTAGAAGATGATTTCGCCTATATATTCAAGGCGGAAGCTAATAATAATAACAAAGAAGTTATATTGGCTTTTCAATACAAGGAAGACGAGAAAACGCATATGTTACCAATTCTAGCTTCTCCGGCAGGAACCGGTATAACCGGACAAGGCTGGGCAAGTTTCTGTCCAACTCGCCAACTGGTAGATTCTTACGAAACGACAGATGGTAAAACTATTTATGAATCCGATTTGTATGATAAGAATAACCCATGGGATAACAGAGATGCCCGTTTGAAAAAAACATTCTTCCTGCCAGGTTATGAGTGTTTACGTCCGAATGGTTCTTATGAGCCTTATATGCCACATCCGGCCTATAATAAAGATGAAAGAATCAATCATGAAGGGGGAGGTATCACTGGTTACATGTATCTGAAATATAATGACCAGGAATTAGAAAAACCAAATGCTTCTTGGACTAATTTCAGTCTTTACAGGTATGCGGAAGTTCTCTTGATCTATGCAGAAGCACTAAACGAATATGATCCGAATAATACACAGATAGCATGGGCTGTTAATCAGGTACGCAAACGTGCTGAATTGCCGGGAGTAGATAAGTTAATCGGCAACCAGGAAGCTATGAGGGAAAAGATCCGGGAAGAAAGACGACACGAATTCGTAGCGGAACATAAACGTTACTTTGATATTCTTCGTTGGAAAACAGCAGAAAAAGTTCTAAACGAACCAGGGTACGGTATCAATAAGGATGAAAAGGCTCCTATTGGAGACTATACTGTAGAACAATTCTTGGGACAAAACCGTACTTTTGACGCAAGTAAACATTACCTGTGGCCGATTCCTCAGTCAGCAAAAGATAAGAATCCTAACTTAGGGCAAAATCCGAATTGGTAATTATATTAACAAGAAAAAGCCGATCCGGATAAAGTCTGATCGGCTTTTTATACTAACTTCAAAATATGAACAAATTAATACTACTAACAATTTGTACACTCGTTTCCGGAGCCATTGCATCTCAGGAATGGAAGCCACAAGAATGGCCGGTACTGAAAAACTACGACCAGGAACACCTTTACCAGATTGCACTTCCATTAGGAGGCATCGGGACCGGAACGGTATCGCTGGGTGGTCGCGGAGAACTCCGGGATTGGGAGATCATGAATGTACCTGCCAAGAAATACAGTACGGTAACAACCGGAAACAATGCCCCGTTCTTCGCAATCTATGCGAAGCCACAAAATCAGGAAGCCACCACCACTCTACTGGCCGGTCCTTTATACCCTCAGGAATATCTCCATTATGAAGGTCGTCCGGTAAATCATCATGGCTTACCTCGCTTTGCACAGGCTTCATTTGATGCTGCTTATCCGTTCGGACAAGTACATTTATCAGACAAAGACCTACCGGTGAAAGTCACGATAAAAGGATTCAACCCGCTTATTCCGGGGGATGCAGAAGCAAGCGGATTACCTGTTGCCGTACTTTCCTATGAAGTGACCAATACAACCAGTCAACCGATGGAAATTGCTATTTGTGGCTCCATGCGCAATTTTATAGGGAAAGACGGAAGCAAATTCCGTACCGACTGGAAAGGAGACTATATCCCAACCGGTGTAAAAGACAATAAAAACAAATACGTTGAAAACAATGGAATAAAAGGAATCTATCTCTATTCAGACGGAGTGGATAAAAATGATCCTGCCTGGGGAACAATCGCTCTCACGACACAGGCAACCAGTGGCGTAAGCTACCGTACTTCATCGAAAGCCGACAACTGGAATAACGGTATCCTGAACTTCTGGGATGATTTCAGTGCCGACGGTATGCTAACCGAGCAAAACAAACAGGAAGATGAAGACCCGATGGCCTCACTCTCCGTAAAAAAGACAGTAAAACCGCAAAGCACGGAAACATTCACATTCTATATCACCTGGAATTTTCCAAACCGGAAAGCTTGGTCCTCCACAGTTGTCGGAAATTATTACAGTCGGCAATATACAGATGCCTGGAAAGCGGCAGAAACAATCATTCCGCAAATTCCCGGACTGGAGAAGAAAACCTTATCTTTCGTAAACGCCTTACTCAATACTTCTTATCCGGATGTTGTAAAAGAAGCAGCATTATTCAACCTGGCAACCTTACGGTCACAAACCGTATTCCGTTTACCCAGCGGTCATATGATGGGTTGGGAAGGCATAATGGACCGTTTCGGTTCTTGTGCCGGTTCCTGTACGCATGTCTGGAACTATGAAACAGCTACTCCTTATCTATTCGGAGAACTGGCAAAAACAATGCGTGACGTAGAGTTCAACTACGCAACCAAAGAGAACGGCCTGATGAACTTCAGAGCCTCTCTCCCACTAAATGAAGCAAATAAAGGAAACAGTGCCGCAGCCGACGGACAAATGGGCTGTATCATGAAGATATACCGCGAATGGCAACTTTCCGGAGACAATGATTTCCTGAAAAATAACTGGGGACAGATCAAAAAAGTACTTTCTTACGCCTGGACTGAAAAAGGTTGGGATGGCAATCAGGATGGCGTAATGGAGGGTTCGCAACACAACACTATGGACGTGAATTACTTTGGTCCCAACCCTCAAATGGGTTTTTGGTATATGGGAGCACTAAAAGCAGCGGAAAAGATGGCTATAGCGATGAAAGATAAAGGCTTCGCTCAAAAGTGCCGAACTTTGTTCGAACAGGGCAGTAACTGGATGGATAAAAATTTGTTCAATGGTGAATATTATGAACACAAAATAACCGATCCGGAGACATTTGAATATCTCGATATGAATAATCCGAATGTCAAAATTCCATCTTTCCAGCTAGGTCCAGGCTGTCTAGTAGACCAATTAGTCGGCCAATACATGTCACATTTATGCGGGCTGGGTTATCTCGGAAACAAAGATCATATTCAGATAACCATGAACAGCATCATGAAATACAACTACGTATCAGACTTCAGCCGTCATTTCAACAATATGCGTTCATATGTGATGGGCAATGAATCCGGGCTACTTATGGCATCCTGGCCAAAAGGCCGTCTGGAAGTACCATTTCCTTATTTTGCTGAGGTAATGACAGGGTTTGAATACTGTGCAGCCGTAGGTATGATTTACGAAGGAATGGAAAAAGAAGCACTCACCTGTATCCGATCCATCCGCGACCGCCATGATGGGGCAAAACGTAATCCATTCAGCGAGCCGGAATGCGGTCATCATTATGCCCGATCCATGGCAAGTTGGTCTGCTATCATTGCACTTAGCGACTTTCAGTATTCAGGCATTGATAAAAGTATGAAAATTACGGCACGCCCGGGAAATTATTTTTGGAGTAATGGCTATTCATGGGGAACTATCGACGTCAGCGACAAGGATATCACAATTGAAGTAATAAACGGTTCTCTCCAATTGAAATCCCTTACCGTCGGTAACGAAAAAAAAATGCGGTTAAAGCATTTTAACCTGAAAGAAGGCAACAAACAAGTCATAAAACGATAAAGTCATGGGTAAATCAAACATTATCTACTGCTTACTCGCCTGTTTGTTCCTGAGCGGAGGGTGTATCCAAAAAGAAGCAACCACTCACCACTCCCAACACAAAGCAGACTGGCAAACCGTCCTGCAAGACAAACTCCCTCTGCTGGGCCACCGTAACTGGATTGTTATCACAGATATGGCTTATCCGTTACAAACCCGGGAAGGTATCACCACTTTATATACAAACGAGCCTTATACGGAAGTTCTGGGCACAGTAAAAAAGATGGTGGATAACTCTTTGCATGTGTATGCCCATATCTATCAGGACGAAGAACTATCTTTTCTGGAAGAAGGTTTTTGCCCGGGGATAAATGATCTGAAAACAGAGATGGGGAATATCCTTCCGGCAACTGAAATAACAAGCATCAGGCATGATGACCTGATAGCCCGGCTGGATAGCATCAGCAATCTGTTTGAAGTAGTCATCATCAAAACAAAACTGACAAAACCCTATACTTCCACTTTCTTCGAACTCGATTGTAAATACTGGGACAGTGGCAAACAAACAATACTCAACGAACGAATCGCAAATACCGGAACAAATCGACTATAAACAGATCGAGGGATGTCTTTGTTATGGCATCCCTCTGCTTTTTCAGCCAAAATACATAACATTAATATCATTATTGAAACATTATTCTTCTGATTAATAGCTATTTTTGCTTCAATACATATTATAAACTAATCACCCATGAAAAAACTTTTTACCCTTATTCTATCTGTCTTGTCCCTGTCCATTGCTGCACAGACGAGACAATTATCTCCCGGCCATCCGGACCGCACCGCTAAGACAGACCTGAAGAAAGGTTTTGCAACACCACCCAAAGGGTATGGTGAAGTACCTTTTTACTGGTGGATGGGAGATACACTGACCAAAGAACATCTTACCTATCATCTGGATCAGATGGCAGCTAAAAAAGTAACCAGCCTACAGGTAAATTATGCCCATTCGGACAAAGGAGGCGTCAGCTATGGACTGACTTTCCCTTCTAAACCGGCCCTGTTCACGGAAGAATGGTGGGACCTGTTCGGATGGTTCATGGAGGAAACAAAGAAACGGAATATGACCGTCAGCCTCAGCGATTATACTTTAGGAGTAGGACAAGGTTCCTATGTAGACGACGCCCTCAATGAAAATCCCGGACTGACAGGAGCCGAACTGAAATTCGAAAGCGATACGATCCAGAATAAGTATGCAAAAACATGCCACGACCAGCTACTCTCCCTCTACGCCTACCAATTGGGAACAGATGGGAAAATCATCGAAAACTCAGGCATAGACCTGTCCGGAAATCTTACAGGCAACAAAATTGAATGGCATTCACCCACGGAAGGAAACTGGATCGTCACCCAGATATACAGCGTAGCTAAAAAACCTTCGCTCGACCCGATGCACCCTCTTTCCGGAAAAAGCTATGTCAAACACTTCTTCCAACGGTTTGAAGACCGTTTCCCGGAACAATCCAAAGGAGGACTGAACTTCTTCTTCTCCGATGAGCTGAACTTCAATCTGCATGGTTATATATGGAATTCAATCTTCAGAGACGAATTCCGGAAACGCAAGGGATACGATATCGTTCCTTATCTTACCGCCCTGTTCACCCATATCGGTCCGGTCACACCTAAAATACGGCTTGACTACAACGATGTCATGGTTTCACTGAGCGAAGAAAACTTCTTTATTCCGGTATACCAATGGCACGAAGACCGTAACCTGATCTATGGTTGCGACCATGGCGGACGAGGAAAAGATGTCAGCGAATTCGGCGATTATTTCCGTACCCAGCGATGGAACCAGGCACCGGGTTGCGACCAGCCAAACCTGGGAAAAGACATTATAAAAAACAAAGTAGCCTCCTCCATCGCCCATCTTTATAAACGTCCAAGGGTATGGCTGGAAGGTTTCCACAGCAGTAACTGGGATACCAATACAGCCAATCTGACCGATGCCACCTTTGCCAACTTCGTGATGGGGCAAAACCTGCTCAGCCTGCATGGTTTCTACTACAGTACAATGGGCGGCTGGTGGGAATGGGCACCTCCATGTAATCATACCCACATGCCTTACTGGGAAGAAATGGGACCGTTCCTGGAATGTACCGAACGTCTCAGCTACATTCTCTCCCAGGGATACCACCGGGCCGATGTCGCTATCCTGTATCCGGTAGAATCAGTTGTAGCCGGTTACGACCAGACGGCTGTGCAAAAAGCATTCAGCTTGGGAGAGTATCTATACCGGGAAGGTGTCGATTTCGACTTTATGGATTATGAATCGCTTGCAAAAGCCAATATAAAAAACAGCAAAATCCATATCTCTGGCGAAGAATTCAAAGTATTGATCATCCCGTCCATGAAAGCAATCCGTCATTCTTCATTGAAAAAAGCCTTGCAGTTCAAACAGAATGGCGGGATAGTCATCAACCTGGGAGAGTTGCCAGAAGCAACGGAAAAGAAAGGATTGAACGATCCCGAAGTACGTTCGTTACTAAACAAACTGTTCAGGCCCGACAGCAAGAACGCGTTTGTAGCCAACGAAAACCAAGAAGTGCTCGACATTCTCGACACAAACCTTACCCGCGACTTCCGCATCCTGTCACAGCAACCGCAAAAAGATATGCCATACATTATGCACCGTAAACTCGGAAATAAGGACCTGTATGCCGTATACAATGTTCCTTCCGGTACCGAATGCTTTTTCCGCGCCACCGGAGGAATCGAATTATGGGATCCCTGGACAGGTAAAACAAAAGAAATTACCGCCTCAAAAACAACAGACGAAGGAACCATTATCCAAATGCCGATGGAAAAACAAGACCTCCATCTATTCGTCTTCGATCCGGCCCAAAAGGCTATAATTACAGAAGTACCTCAAACGAGCGTCTCCAAAACCATATTACTCGACGGTGAATGGTCATTCGACCTCAAACCCTCTTTAAATAATAAATTCGGAGACTTCCACTGGCCTGCGACCGATGAACTGCTGGGCGCTTATATCTATAAAGCCAGATACAACCAGGCCTCTTCCGAAACAGCGGACTGGCAATCTCCCTCCTTCGACGATTCAGGATGGAAAAGCCAGACTTTCACCTACGGAACCAAGTTTATGATACTGGAAGCCACTCCTGAATTATCTGAGAAAGAACTTCTCACCCATCTTCCCTATCAAAGCAACAGGGTTCAAATCGATAATAAGGAATATGCCTGGAAACCCTATGAGTTTTCATGGCGATGGGGCGTTGAGAACGATTACGGTCATCAGGGATGGCATGGATTGAAAGCCACTGTTCACGATGAATTTATCCGTATGGGTAAACTCGAAAAAGAGTTCAGGGAAACAGTCCGCGTAGAAGATCCTAACGGAAACAAGAACTATTACCTCTATTCAAATGTTCTGGCTCCCGAAACGGGTAATTACCAACTGATATTCGGAGAACTAAAACCGGCCGATATCTACATCAATGGTAAAGCAGTCAGCCCCTCCACTTCTACCGTCACTCTTAACCGGGGAACCAATGAAATTGTTCTCCATTACGATACATTCGGGGTAACTTACTGTGTGGTGCGTAAAGCCGGAGATACCCCTCGTATACTGAAAGAAGTTACCATAGAAAAACCTCTTGCTACGAATTTCCGGGGAGACTTATCCCTTTTGCCATTCGATATAAACAAAACCGAAGAGCCTACTTACGGCCAATACCGCTTTACCTCTGCTCCCGGACTGAAGAAACTCGAGTTTTCGGCCTTCGGTGAGACCAAAGTCTGGGTAAACGGTACCTTATGCAATCTGACCGTAAAAGAGAAACGTCCGGACGGCCTGACCCGGTATGAAGCCGTAGTGACCAATCCGTCCAAACGGATATCAACCGTAGCCATATCCATAAAAGAACCCTGGGGAAATGCCGGAGGCGCCGCTATCGACGGCCCGATCAAACAAACCTGCGGGGATGGTCTGATTTCCGCAGGAGACTGGACACAGATAGAGGGTCTTTCTACTTACTCCGGCGGTGCCTGGTACCGGAAAAACATTCATCTGGAAAAGAATAACAGAGATAAAGTATATCTGAACCTGGGACAAGTGGTCTCCACAGCCGAAGTCTGGATAAACAAGCAGAAAGTCGGATTGAAGCTCACCCCGCCCTGGCGTTTCAACATCACGGAATATATAAAGGAAGGAGATAACCAAATCGAGATATTGCTTTACAATACCGCAGCCAACTATTACCTGTCTGTCCCGACCATGTACCGGGGCAGTACGAAAGCCGGTCTGTTGGGTACTGCATCAATCGAAATAGTCCGTTAATCCGAGACCCGCACTGTATAATAAAGGGGCGAGACCATCACGGTTCCGCCCCTCCTCTTTTTAGTACGTAGAATAGAAATTACATAAGTATATATTATGCTTGTGTATTATTCGATTTAGTTGTATTCGTTGTTGTAGTTGTGCTATTTGTATTGGCAGTCTGAGTAGTAGCTGTTGCACCGGCTACAGGAGCCTGTACTTTAGCTTCTTCCCAATGGAAAGGCTCAAAATGTGCATTCGGATCAACCCATGATGCTTTTTTGGAAGCAAAGATGATGAACGGAGCAGCCACAACAACAATAGCACCGATAATCAATACGGCAAACCAGACAGTATTACTACCGACAGAAATCTGACTAGGTGGAATAAAGCTCAAGATGAAAGCCAATAACGAACCACAGAAACCAAGACCACCGATAAACCACATCAATCCGTTGCCATGTTTACCGATACGGAACGGACGGTTTGCCTTCTTCATCCGGTAACGCAATGCGATAGCACCGGAGAACATCAGCAGATACATAACCAGATAAAGGATCACAGTCAACTGTGACAGGATCTGGTAGAAACTCTGTACGGAAGGCATTACCACGAACAGCAGGCTCAATAAAGTAACCGCACATCCCTGTACCAACAGAATGTTTTTCTGAACACCGATCTTATTTGTTTTCTGGAAGAAAGGAGGCAGATAACCTGCTTTACCCACGGTAAAGATACCTTTTGACGGACCGGCGACCCATGTCAATACACCTGCCAGCACACCGAATGCCAAAGCTACGGCAATGATCGGAGATAACCAGGAAGCATGGATAAATTTAAAGTAAACGCAGAAAGAAAAAGCAAGGTTGATGATAATACAGCAAAAATGCAGTCTATTAAGTGGTTAGGTGTTTAACTCATAATACTGCATAAGCTGAAAAAGGAGGTCCGATAAAAGCTGCGAAAGACTTCAGTTCCCATATCGTTACTGATATAACAGGAACAAGAAACGGCACAACAGATTCTATTTCAGTAATTTGCACAGTTTTTCATACCTGAGGACAACTCGCTTGATATTAACTTTGTAACGATCAAAAAAGTATGAAAACGAGTATGAGCAGATCGACCTTCAAAATCCTCTTCTACGTGAAGAAGGGCAGCGAGAGAGCCAACGGCTATCTCCCCCTGATGTGCCGTCTTACGGTAGACGGCGAAATCAAGCAGTTCAGCTGCAAGCTGGACGTGCCCCCGAAACTTTGGGACGTGAAAACGGCACGTGCCACGGGCAAGAGCGCCGAGGCGCAGAAAATCAATGCGGCGGTTGACCGGATACGCGTGGACGTGAACCGCCGTTACCAGGAACTGATGCAGTCCGACGGCTATGTCACCGCCGCCAGGCTGAGGGACGCCTGCCTCGGGCTGGGCGTGAAACGCGAGACGCTGCTGAAGCTCTTCGAGCAGCACAACGAGGAGTTCATCAAGAAAGTGGGACACAGCCGCGTGCAGGGAACATACAACCGCTACCGTACCATATACAGGCACCTTTGCGAGTTCGTCCCGAAAGTATACCGCCGTGACGACATCCCCCTGAAGGAACTCAACCTGACCTTCATCAACAACTTCGAGTATTTCCTGCGTACGGAGAAGAAATGCCGCACCAATACCGTATGGGGTTACATGATCGGGCTCAAGCACGTCATCTCCATCGCCCGCAACAGCGGTGCGCTTCCCTTCAACCCCTTCGCCGGGTACATCAATTCCCCCGAGAGCGTTGACCGAGGCTACCTGACGGAGCGTGAGATACAGACGTTGATGGAGACCCCGGTGAAAAGCGGGACCTGCGAACTGGTACGCGACCTCTTCATCTTCTCTGTGTTCACCGGACTGGCATACGCGGACGTGAAGGCACTGACGACCGACCGGCTCCAGACCTTCTTCGACGGCAACCTCTGGATCATCACCCGCCGTCGCAAGACAAACACCGAGTCCAACATCCGCCTGCTGGACGTGCCCAAGCGCATCATAGAGAAGTATAAGGAACTGTCCAAGGACGGTCATGTATTTCCGGTACCGAGCAACGGCAGATGCAACACCATATTGAAGGAACTTGGCAGGCAGTGCGGTTTCAAGATACGGCTGACCTATCATGTGGCCCGGCATACGAACGCCACCACCGTGCTGCTCTCGCACGGTGTACCCATCGAGACCGTAAGCCGTCTTTTGGGGCATACGGATTTGAAAACCACCCAGATATATGCCCGGATAACCAACCAGAAGATCAGCAGCGACATGGAAATCCTGTCCCATAAGCTGGAAAAGATGGAGAAGGAAATATGCGATGCCATCTGAGGAAATGGTATTTATGAAACGGATGATTTTCCCCTTCCTCATCAAAGTTCGTCCGTCCCTGCGGGACTCCGCGTTTTCCCTTCGGTTTCCGGCAGAAAATTTCCGTACGGCGAAATTTTCTGCCGGAAAAACGCTCCGAAAGCGCAGGGACGGACGTAAGAGGGATTCAGAAGGCGAAAACTGCGACCGACGTAGTGCATGTGCGACAAGGAAAAGAACTGTCCGGGAGCCCCCTTTTCATGCCGTACCCCGGCATGAAACCACTTTTCTCTCCGGCTGTGGTGAAGGCTCTCCTGCTCCCTCTGCATTGCATATGCGGGTTGTTTTGCCCATATCCACGTCCGCCGGTATTGCCTGCCCTTTCCTTGAGAAAAACGGCTTACCGCAACGGGTGGCGTGACACAGACTTTTCCGGATATGGAGGAACATTCCGGAAAAAAGAGTGGAAGACGGGCTATTATTTGGCTGTATAACAACAAAGTTGTATTTTTGCAAAAAATAATATTATGGCTATAACTATCAAGAACATTCCGGTTTTGGAGGGCGTTACGGCGGAAGATTTCGTACGCAGTGCAGACAAGAACGCCGCAAAGGTAACACCCCGGTTATCAGTGGAGGCAAAGAAACGGTTGCGAAAAGTATTGGAGAAATCCCGTTCATTCCGGTTCAATTAACAGCAATGGACGGTATTTCTTTATATGATGATTGTGTCATGCTTGCCTATAACAAGGAAGTACGGAGGAATTGCCTTCCTTTCACTTGTGGCGAGAATGACCTTGATGATTTTTTTCTCAATGATGCCGATCTGTATGCGGATGAACTCCTTGGGAAAACATATTGTTGGGTGACGACTGAAATCCCGCATCGTATTGTGGCCTTGTTTACCTTGTCCAATGACAGTATCAAGACCAGATTAATATCCCCCAATGATAAAAACAGGCTGCAACGCAATATTGTAAATCCTAAACGTGGACGCAGCTATCCGGCCGTGCTGATAGGAAGACTGGGGGTCAATCTGGAATATCAGGGTACATCAAGCCACGTAGGACGGCAACTGATGGCTTTCATAAAAGACTGGTTCCGTCATGAGGACAACAAGACAGGATGCCGTTTTATCGTGGTGGATGCATACAATGAGGAAAAGATTCTCAGGTATTATGAAAGAAACGGTTTCGTTCCACTCTATAAAACAGACGTGATAGAAAAGCAATATTATGATATTCCGCAAGATGAACCTTTGAAAACCCGTTTGCTGTATTTTGATTTGAAAAAGGACTGACATAATAATATATCAGTAAAATCCTTTAGGGTGACAACGGGTTCCAAAGACAGGCTGTCGCTACGATTACCTGCCATATGGCACCGGCCGTTTTCTTGATGGCGGGCGGTGGATTTCATGGGAAGCCAATCCGGAATGACAAGTAATGCCGCACCTGTGGCATAATAGAGCATTATTTTGAAGGCGGAGACTTTGTCCGGTTCTTCTTTTTCCAAGGTTTTCCGTCGGATGTCTTCAAGTTTTCCACACTTGTTTTAGAATAGTCCGCATTATCAGCAGATTGCGAGTTTCAGTCTGCCGTTCCGATTCTCTTTATTGCATCGTAGCATGTCGTTGATATATTCCAAATACTTATCCATGAATAGGCGACTTATAATTTTGTCTCAGGCAAATATCGAGACACACTCCCGAATGAGGTCTTCCATGATTTTAAAAGACTCCGTATTTCGGAAGGAACAACGTACACATACAATTTCTCCGGAACGGCCGACTTTCCTGTCACTTCCCTGTAATCCTCCCCAAAATCAACACCGCCGTATAAACTGCATGAAAGCCCGGGCACGCTTCCTGTTTCCAATCCCATATCTGCTCCTTCCGCAACATCACGTATTGCCGTTCTCATTTCGTATCCTTGAATATTTCTCCAAACATACCAAAGACAGAAAAGCTGCATGGAATCTAAATTCTCACCGGACAGACAATAGATAGAAGGAAGGAATCCATCATCCTCATTTCTTGCGGCAAAAATAGTTGTTTTTCAGGCCGGTCCCGCAAGGCGGCCCTTCGGGCTGGTTGCACGTGAAAAAATCTTCCTCACGCTTCGCGTTAGCGTATTTTTTCACGGCAAGCCTTGCCGGAGACCGCCGAAAAACAAACTGGAGGAAGCACAAGAAATAAGAATGCCTACCCGTGTAGGCCATGTATAACTCAAAAAAATATAAAGCTATGGCAGACAAGAGCGCAGAAAAGGAAAGACTGTTCAACGAGTGGTTCACTGCATCCTATGACAGGTTGAGAGGGACGTTACGCCGGTACGGAATGCTGGACGAGGACAATTTCCATGACACCTACCTTTTTGTAAGAAGGCAGGTGCTGGTTCCCGGAAAGGACATAACGGACTATGACGCGTATTTCATCGGATGCTACAAAAAGGCGGCCCTGGTAAAGATTAAAAGGGAGAATCGGTATGCACACCCTGAAGATGATTTCTTCCTCCGATGTGGCGAAGAGGCAAAATTCCTTTCCGAGGACGACCTGAACGGGTGCGAGCGGCTGGTAAGAGACATACTGCGTTTCGTAAGGCAGAAGTTCTCCTACGAGGAGTACCGGATGTTCATGCTCAGGTTCTATGAGGCGCAGTTCTCGTTCAAGGCACTGGCGGAATGCATGGGTATCTCGGCATCGGCCATATCGCAGAAAGTATGCAGGATAGTGGACGCGGTACGTACCCACAGCGGTTTCGCATGGAGAAGTCAGATGCTGGCGGTGGAAAGCTTCATGTATTGAAAAAATTGTTTAACGGAAAAGTAAGAAAGTTATGGCACTGATAGTATACAACAGGGAAAACTCCCGTCCGCAGGAAGTCACATACAAGGGAAAGCGGACCATCAACCTTGACAGCAGGGGGACCGTCTATCTGTCAAAGACGATGTCAATCGAATTGGGAATCCTCGGTGGCGGACGGGTGAACTTCGCCCACGACGACGAGACGGATGACTGGTACATCTGCCGGGCCGATGACAGCGAGGGGTTCATTGTCTGGAAGGATAAAAGATGCGCAAGGTTCTCGGCGGGGGTTATCGTGCAGAGACTCATGCGGCAGGCGAAGGTGGAGAGGAAGAGCGTGCAGTTCATGATGGCGAGGATGCCGGTAGAGATTGGCGGAGTGGCCTATTACAAGATACTGCTCTCGAATCCGATACTCAGATAGAGGCATGGGCCGGAGGAGTCCGGCTGTATATGACATGACGGAGACAGGTGCATCCGACGGGACAGGAGCCCGGAGGATGTGCCTGTTTTTATGCGCCGCCATGTTTACACACGGACATGCGGTTGTCACCGGCCGGCATAAGGTCACTCCGAAAAGACCGGGAAACGGCATTGCCGGAGGATAATGATACCAGTACGGAATGTGCCGCCATTACGGAAACGGATCGTCCCACCGGTACACGAACGGCCCGCCCCAATTTCAGAATAACATAATGACATAATAAAATAAGAGTCTTTTTTTATAATGGAATCCCCGTATCTTATTGCCATATCGGAAAAATGTTTCCATGTCCCGCCATGTTATGCCAATGTTGTCACCGGATCATAATTCATAAAGAAAAAAACACTCTGTGTATAGGTATTTTACGAGCAAATTAAAGTCGTTCATCCGGTGGAAAGAAAATGAAGGAGCGACCGGTATGACAACCGACCGCCCCTTCATTCACGATCCCGTACGGAACTTTTCTAAAGTTCCTCCGGCCTGGTTCTCGCCTCCCGGTAGCAGCCGTCAAGCAGCTTCTCGATGTCGGAAGAACGGTACAGTATCTTGCCGCCCAGCCGGGTGAAGGCAAGCAGACCGCTGTCACGGTACTGTTGCAGGCTGCGGCGGCTCACTTTCAGCTTTTCAGCCAGTTCGCGGTCCGTATAGAAGTTCTCGCCCGCCATCGCCGGTGACCTGCCGGCAAAGAGACGCTCCATGGAAACGGAGAGACGTTCGACGGTGGAGAAGAACTCTCTTATATGCTCGCTGCTCTCACGGGTGAGCAGACGGTTATCGGTATTCATCATGACTTGATCTTTTTTTTGTTCGACATTCGTTTTTCATGGCCTTTCAGATCGACCTTCCCATACTTTCAGCCCGCTTGCGGCGCTCCTCCACTATCCGGATGATACTTTCCACGTCCCCGGGCTTGTAATATGTCTTGTGGCAGATCTGTGTGTATGCCAGCGTGCCGTTGTCACGGAGGGTCTGCAGGGTTCTCGGGCTGACCTTCAGCAGCAGGCACACCTCCTGGTTGTCCAGCCATTTCTTCTCCTCCATGTCGCCGTACAGCCGGCAGAGGGTGTCCAGCCGGTCCGCAAACGTCCGGAAGGCCGAGAGCATCGCCTCGAAGGTCCTTGCCTCAATGTTCACTATTTCCATAATCACTGTAATTTCAGGTTTGACATCTGTTTCATTCTCTTTTCGGATCCGGATTCCGTTCCGCAATTTAGTGAATCCCGGCGGAACGTCCTGAATTTCAAGACAGGATGACTACCTTTGACACCATATGCGTACTTGTTTCATCTGCAAAGTAAATGATTGTTCCCGGATATGGTTCCGCCCCTTCATCAGATGTCATTATATGTCATCAGATGTCATGGAAATCGGATTTTAATATTCATTTGCTTTTAGTAAACAGACGTTCAGATCCGTTCCCGAAGAGTGGGAAATTTCCGGTGCGTATATTTGTGAAGTCATCACCGTCAGACTGATCCAACAATATGAATAACACGGCAAACCCCGCCAATCGGACCCGTCCGTTTCACAGCACTTGTTATTATCGTTTTATTTGCTTCCGACAATCGGGCAAACGGGTAGACCGTGCCCACAGTATCAACCATCTAAAATCCATGTACAATGAAAAGTGAACCGACTGAAAAAACGAAAGGGAAGAAAATGGCGGTATCCGAAACCGCAGACAGAAAGAACGGCCGTAGTCCCGGAGCCGGCCACGACGAGTGGTGGGAAAGACTCATGATGGAACCCGGTCCGGGGGAATCCGCCGGTACGGATGCTTCCGTGACGGAATCGATGATTCCATCCGGGCTCGTTGCGGAGGAGGTATCCGGGGAGGCGAGAAGAAAGGACACCCCGCCGGAACCGGAAGACCCCGTGAGAAGAAGAACGAGCGGCAGGCAACGCAGGGCCTCGCTGGAGGAGTACCGGGAAACGTACCTCACCGTCCCGAAGATCAGGAACCGCAAGACGGTGTTCGTCAGTGAGGATGTGAGGGACGAACTGGACGCCGTCGTCCGCAGGCTCGGCGGGCGTGGCATGAGCGTTTCCGGACTGCTGGAGAACCTTGCCAGGGAGCATCTTGCCGCCTACCGTGGGGACATCGAGCAGTGGAGAAAAATCTGACAGCCTGTTACCGGGCGTGGAGTATACCCGATGTATGCACTGTTCCCTGTATACCCGCTTCAATGTGGAAAATGCGGGGGGGGATTTTTCTGTGGGGGGAGCAAGGGTATGTTTCCGGATTCCCGAAAACCCTTGCTCCCCGCGCCCGGCGGTTGCTGGGAGGGCAAATCCGCTCCCGCCGGTCGCAGATTTTGGAATGAAAGAAGTACGGACGAAAAAGAAAAAACATATGACAAACGATGTGAATGGGATGAAGAAAAAATGTGGCCGTCCGGCACTGGGCAGGACGCGTAAATTGACCAGAGGCGTGACGGTGAAGTTCTCCCCCGTCAGCTACGAGGCTCTCAGGTTCAGGGCAGGGAAGTCCGGCCGGAGTCTGGCGGTCTATATCAGGGAGGCAGCACTGGCGGCCACCGTTACGGCAAGGCATACACCGGAGGAGAACGCACTGTTGCGCAGCCTGGCGGGAATGGCGAACAACCTGAACCAGCTGACAAAGCTCTCGCACCAGACCGGCTTTTACAGGACAAGGCTGCTGATAGAGGGGCTGCTGGGAAAGCTGAAGCGGATCATGGATGATTACAGGCCGAAAGGAGGATAGCCTCATGATAGGGAAGATCAGGAAAGGCCGCTCGTTCAGCGGCTGCATACGCTACGTGACGCAGAAGGACGACGCAAAAATCATCGCCTCGGAAGGCGTGCTGCTGGGAACGGTGGAGGAGACGGCACGCAGTTTCCGGTGGCAATGCCTGCTGAATCCGGACGTGGCGAAACCGGTGGGGCACATTGCGCTCAGCTTCAAGCCGGAGGACGCACCGAGGCTGACCGACGCGTTCATGGCAAGGCTGGCGGAGGAATACCTGGAGCTGATGGGGATACGGAACACGCAGTTCATCGTGGTGAGGCATCACGGGACGGACAACCCGCACTGCCACATCGTCTTCAACCGGGTGAACTTCGACGGGAAGGTGATTTCCGACAGCAACGATTTCAAGCGCAACGAGAAAGTGACAAAAATGCTTAAGGACAAGTATTCGCTCACCTATTCCGAAGGCAAACAGTCCGTTAAAACGGAAAAGCTGCATGCTTCCGAAAAGGTGAAATACGAAATATACCGTGCGGTCAAGGAAGCTTTGAGGAGTGCAGATACATGGAAAGAATTTCAAAATAAGCTCTTAAAAATGGGCGTGGAAATGGAATTCAAGTACAAGGAAAACACTAATGAAGTGCAGGGCATCCGCTTTATAAAGAACGGTCTGTCATTCAAGGGAAGTGGGATTGACCGCAGTTTCAGCTGGTCAAGGCTGGATGCGGCATTGGACCATAACCATGTCACGTCCCTGGAAAATGACGTTTCCCAAAAGCAACCGTACCATGAACAAAGTCATGGTTCTGTTATTGATAACCTGGTCGAAGTCACCGGTACGGGTGGCGTGTTCATGCCGTCGGTGGCACCGACGGAGGACGAGAAAGAGGCGGAACGCCTGCGGAGAAAGAAGAAGCGCAGGAAAGGAAGGAGTTTGTGAACCATATGTATAACAAAAAACTTTGAAAGATGAAAGAGGAAAATTATCTGGAAGGCATCTACGGATGCCTTGAAAGGATCGAGAAGAAAGTGGAGACGCTGCCCGTGGAAGGCACAAGCCCCGCAGTTGGAAACCGGACCAGTTCCCCGGAAGGGATTGCGGAACTGAAAATCCGTCTGGAACGCCTGCAATCCGCGGTGGAGAAAAACGGCTTGGAAATAGCAGCGGTACGTAACCATACCGTCCGGTTGTCGGAAGGCTGGCCGTTGTCTGCCGAAACGTTTGCCGGGGAGATGGAAAAGATTAGATACTGCCTGAGTCAAGACTGCCAAGCTGTAAAGGAGACAGTGAGACGGCTGGATGAGAGAATGGTCCTGCTGAAAAAGGAACCGGAGCGCAGACTGGTGACCTACCGTCTGGAAAGCGCATCCAAGGCAGTGGTAACGACAGCTTCAGCACTGATCCTGGCACTGATCATTTCCGTCTGGACCAACTGCAACCAGTACCGCACGAACCGGCTTTTGAAAGATGCCGATTTGAAATACCGAGCCATCAGGATCTGCCTGCCGGGGGATGATCCCGACATCGCCTTCCTTGAGAAGCATTTCACCATCAAGCGGGACGAGGAAAAGATCCGGCGTGTGGAAAGGCTGGTGACCGCTTTTGAGGACTCGGTCAGGAACCGCATCCGTAACCATGAAATGGCAGCCTACAAGGACAGTCTGGCGCACCGGCTGTTCAGGGAGGCACAGGAAATCAGGAAGCAACTGGACAATCCCAATTCAAAATGACTGCACTATGGCAACAATCAGAACCAAATTCAGGTCCTCGTCCGCGGAAGGCAGGGAGGGCGCACTGTATTATCAGGTGATTCATAACCGTGTGGTCAGGCAGATCAGTACCGGATACAAACTTTTCGCTTCGGAATGGGACCAACGTTCCGAAGCGGTCATTCCCTGTCAACACCCTGCAGGGATGGAACGGGACAATTATCTTCTATCGGTAGGGGAACGGATAAGACGGGACAAAATCCGACTGGAAAAGGCTATCAGGACATTAAGCCAATCCGGTCCGTTTACAGCGGATGATATCGTCATACGTTTCCATGACAGCGGACAAGAACCTTCGTTTAACGACTATATCCGGCAACAGATAGTAAGGCTGAAACGTTTGGGAAAGATACGGACCTCTGAAACCTATACAGCCGCGCTCAAAAGTTTCAGCAGTTTTATGAAAGGTAGCGATATACTGTTTGGCGAACTTAGCTCTGACTTGCTCATGGAATACGAGGCTTATCTGAAAAACAGGGGGAACTCACCCAATACAATCTCGTTCTACATGCGCATTCTGAAAGCGGTCTACAACCGTGCGGTGGAGAACGGACTGACCGGACAGCGGAACCTGTTCAAGTCTGTTTATACAGGTGTGGAAAAGACCTTGAAACGGGCCATTCATTTAAATGATATCAGGCGTATCAAAAGACTGGACTTGTCCCTGAAACCCCACCTTGATTTCGCACGTGACATGTTCCTGTTCTGCTTTTACACACGGGGGATGTCCTTTGTGGACATGGCTTATCTGAAAAAGGGAGACATTGCGAACGGAATCCTGACTTACCGCAGGAAAAAGACCGGACAACAGCTGTTCATCCGATGGGAAAAGTGTATGCAGGAGATCATCAAACTTTTTTGTTTATCGGTTCAAGATTTCAAAGTTGTTCATTAATTGCTTTGTTGGTTATATCCAGAGTATTATTTGTAAGAGACTCTACGAATAAATGATGATAAGACCAGTTAGTTTATCGCTTGTTTTATAATTTCATTGCGATATTCGTTCGGTGTGCAACCTTCCATCTTCTTGAACCAACGTGTGAAATGTTGCGGGTATTGGAAACCCATTTCATCTGAGATTTGACTGATACTTTTTTGCGTGTTCATGATGCGCTCTTTGGCTATATCCATAATTTTTTGCTGGATATGCTTGATTGCTGACATACCGGTTTCCTTTTTTACCAGGTCACTGAAATAATTGGTGGAAAGACACAGTTGGTCAGCGCAATACTGTACCGTCGGAATACCTTTACTCGTTGGCAAGGCAGAATGATAGTAATTATTGAGCAACAATTCAAAACGCGCCAACAAATCGTTGTTGGCATTTTCCCTTGTAATGAACTGGCGGTCATAAAAGCGGATGCAGCGGTCAAGGAGAAGCTTCATGGTATCAATAATCAAAGAACGGCTGTGCTTGTCAATAGGATGCCTCAATTCTTCTGCTACATTGTTTATACATTCAATGACTACTTTGCGCTCCTGTTCTGACAGGTGCAGTGCTTCGTTGGCATTATATGAGAAATAAGAATACTCTTTTATTATATGTGCAAGGGAAGTACCGCGCAATAGTTCGGGATGGAACATCAGGGCCCATCCGGCCGGCTGGTGCAGACTGCCATCATCGTCAGAACCCATTACCTGCCCCGGAGCGATAAACAGCATGGAGCCTTTTTCATAGTCATAGAGGCTCCGTCCATAATTCATCGTACCGCAGTCAGTATCTTTCAGCAACACAGCATAAATGTTGTACAGTTTCTTTGAGTGTCTGATGGGCTGCACCTCGTAACAATTCACAACGCTGACCAACGGGTGCAGAGCTTCGACTTCGAAAAGGTCGCAGTACTGCTGAACTGTATCTATTCTTGTTATATCTCCCATAACCATCCTTTTGTTTTTTACAAAAATAAGTATTTATATTGACATTGCTGTCTGAGGAACAGCTGTTTCTTTTCTATCCCTTATTTATTTTATTCCATGACGACAAAGTTAGTTCATTCAATCAACGAACATATAACCCTAATCACAGACTGTCTTACCATTTTCACAGATAACATTTAACCCGGTCCAAGCCCGATGAAAGTGGTAATTTTATCAGTGATTGAGGTCTAATCTTCAGTATGTGAATGCTGTAATTTTGCAAGTGAAACCAAAAAGGTAAATAAGATGAAACCAAAAGCTTTATTTGTCATGTTAATCTTATGGCTTAGCTTCACTACGATTCAAGCGCGGTCAACCGAAGATGTCCCGGATAAGGGAACTTATGCAAAATTTCTGTTGGTAGGATGTTATATGAAGCCAGACGAAGAAGGTGTCAGAATGTACCGGTTTGACGGACAAACTGCCGATGTCGACTATCCGTGTGGGCTGAGAGGGATTTCAAATCCTGCTTTCCTTACATCTGATAGCACTGGTAATCGAATTTATGCCATAGGCGATGATGAAGGGAAAAGTTCGACTGCCAATGCTTTGCTTTTTGATAAGGAAAGTGGTCTGCTGTCTCTGCTTAACTCGCAATCTACAGACGGTGAACTTCCTATTTATATTACTCTCAGTCCAAAGGAATACTTTGTTCTGACAGCAAATTATAAGGGTGGCAGCATCACGGTATTCTCACAGGATAAGAAAGGAAAGTTGCAACGTGATACAAAAATAATTCGTTTTGCTGGAAATGGGCCGAATAAAAAAAGGCAGGAACAATCGCATCTGCATTGCGTGACCTTTACACCTGATGGCAAATTCCTTCTTGCTACCGATTTGGGAACAGATTGTATCTATCTGTTTCCGATAGGCAAACGACCGGAAGCAGGTAAGGCTCATTCTCTGTTGGATGAATCAAGAGTAGTCCGCATACAGATGGATTCCGGCTCAGGACCTCGACATATATGTTTTCACCCGAATGGCAGATTTGCTTATCTCATCAGTGAACTCTCGGGTAAAATAACTGTATTCTCCTATAATGAAGGCAAGTTGGAACGTTTACAAACAATTGTCTGCGACCCTTTCGTTGCAGAGGGAAATGCAGATATCCATGTTTCATCCGATGGCAAATTCCTCTATGCTTCCAAGCACTTGAAAGAAGATGGCATAATTGTTTATTCCATTGATTCCCAAAAAGGAACATTGGTTCAAATAGGATTTCAGCCAACAGGTCTTTATCCGCGAAGTTTTGCCATCTCTCCGGATGGTTGCTATTTGGCAGTGGTTTGCAGGGATGCCAACTGCATACAGATATTCGAAAGAAACCGAAATACGGGGTTACTGAAGAATACGGGAAAAAATATCCGACTGGAAAGACCGGCGTTTGTCAAGTTCTTATAAATTCATCACTAAACAGAAAGCAATATGAACAAGTTAATTACAACCATCGCCTGCCTGATATGCTGTATCGTTTATACGCAGGCACAAAACAAGAACAATATGTTAAGCAAGAAAGAACAAAGTATTGCCGCCATCAGTATGTATGCCGCACGTGGCAATCAGGACAGCCTCAAAGTGATCCTTGCCAGAGGACTTGACTGTGGGCTGACCGTGAGCGAAGAAAAAGAAGTACTTACCCAGCTCTATGCCTATTGCGGCTTTCCACGCAGCATGGGTGCATTGGTTACGCTGATGAATCTCACCAAAGAGCGTGCAGCACAAGGCATAAAGGATGAAGCCGGACGGGAGCCTTCTCCGGTAAAGAGTTCGGATATGTTTGTTGTCGGTGGACAAAACCAGCTGAAACTGTTCGGTCGTCCGGCACTAGGAGAAGTGCTGACATTTGCTCCGGCATTGGACCAATTTCTGAAAGCTCATCTGTTCGGTGACATATTCAGCCGTGACAATCTCGACTGGCGTACCCGTGAACTGTCTACTGTGGCTGCCTTGTCGGTGTTGGACGGCGTGAAGAATGAGTTGAATACTCACATTGCCCATGCCAAGCACAACGGCGTGACACAGGCTCAGATAGACGAAGTACTTATCATGGCGGCACGCTGTCGGAACGGAATGGTGCTTTCTGAATCCGATGAACCGGCAAAGACTTTTCAAACAGATCCGACAATTACTGTCCGTAAGGTCTTTTATAAAAACAGGTATGATATCATGCTTTGCGCCGAAATGTACCTCCCGAAGGATTTCAATGAAGCGCAACACTATGCAGCCCTCATCATCGGACACCCGTTCGGGGCTGTGAAAGAACAGTGTAGCGGACTCTATGCACAGGAAATGGCACGGCGAGGCTACGTGACTCTGGCTTTTGATGCTTCCTATCAAGGCGAAAGTGGAGGAGAACCGCGTCACACGGTATCGCCCGACGCATTGGTGGAAGACTTCAGTGCTTCTGTAGACTGGCTCGGACTACAACCGTTTATTGACCGCAACCGTATCGGTGTGATTGGCATCTGCGGAAGCGGCGGGTTCTCTGTCTGTGCGGCTTCTCTCGACCCCCGCATCAAGGCATTGGCAACCGTGAGCATGTATGATATGGGGCGTGCCACCCGTAACGGTTTGGGGGATTCGATGACGGATGAACAAAGACGCAAACTGTTGGATGAAGTTGCCGAACAACGTTGGAAGGAAGCAGAAACGGGAGAAGCACGTATCCGCTTTGGCACACCGGAGAAACTGCTGGGAAATGCCAATGCCGTGCAGAAGGAGTTTTTCGATTACTATCGCAACCCCTTGCGTGGCTATCATCCGCGCTATCAAGGTATACGCTTTACCAGTCAGGCGGCATTGATGAACTTCTATCCGTTTGCCATGATTAAAGAGATTTCACCACGCCCCGTGCTATTCATTGCAGGCGAGCATGCACATTCGCGCTATTTCAGTGAGGATGCCTATCAAGAAGCCAGCGAACCGAAAGAACTGTATATCGTTCCCGGAGCCAATCATGTAGACTTGTATGACCGGATGGATAAGATACCGTTCGAAAAAATTTCGGAATTCTTCTGGTATGCTTTGCGGTAATTCAGATGAAAATGGTAATGCTATCCGTGATTATGATACAGCAAAGCGAATACGCAGGAGGGTAACTTTGCAACAGAAACAATTTAAAGATTATAGTATTTGCAACCAGTTATTACTCAATATTTTGTGAGTTATAAGTCAGAAATATGGGCATAACCTTTAGGGGTACATTCTAAAAGGTGAAGATTTAACCTTTTTATTATTTCTTAACACTCAAAGAGCGGTGGTAGAGGGTATTTTCCCTCTTTTCGGTACTTTATTGATGGTTCGATGTTCCCATCTTTCCACATTGCTTGGCTCGTTCGCACAAGCCACTACAAAGGTACTACAATTTCCAATAAAGGCAAGAGGACAGCAATTCAAATCTATTATTTTTGAGGGAGTGAAATCTGCCGCTTGCCAAATTTCTCTCTGTCGAAAATAATAGTCCTCTGAAAAGAATGAAAACAGCATTGATAAAATTGCCTTATTAAGGGGGGGCTATGCTGTTTTATGCTATTATTTCGTCAGTCGTTTATCTCCGTTGCCGGATGCAGTTTTCAGCCAAGCCGATGAATAAGAAAAGGTTTTGGAGCTGTTTACTCTCCAACGGAGGACGAAACTGCTCCAAATGGTTTACCGCTTGAACTTTTCGTTTTCTAAAAGAGGTTTGGCAACCTTTGCATCCGACAAAAGGAGATAAATGACCAGATATATAACAGTAGTATTACATTAAGGTAAAGAACAACCATGGTATAGTATTATTGCAATTTAACTATTTAAAGTTTGTTTATAATCAAATCATTTAAAGATTTTTGTCCTTCTATGATTTTTTGTGTTTGATAAATGTCGTAATTAAATAAAAAATATCACGCATAATGACTTTTTCTTTTTTCTAAATTTCTTCAAATGACAAATTATTGTTACCTTTGTAATGTAATGTAGTTAATGGTTGCGCTTATAAAGTCCTTGGAAAGGATTTATGTATAAAAGAGGTAGATGTTTACTCTGTTCTTGTTTGGATTATCAGCATCACTGATATGAAATAACAAAAAAAATATACAATGGCTAAGCGGACGGACAGGCAGGGAAATAGTACAGATTCCCAATCCCCCTCTTTATAATACATTGCGTATAAGATTTATTAACTGTCTGGTCTGGGGAATCTACAGAGATTTAACGAATCAAGATGGGAAGAGTCAGTCTTTGTCTTGTCATAATGTTCTTCATCTGTAGTGCTCAAAAAATTGATGCACAAGTACAGAATATCAGAGAGAAACAAGATACCATTTCGGCGACTAAATCATTAGAGCATATCAGGCCCGAGAATATCAAGAAGGGACCATTGAATAATGCTTTGGATGTATTGAGTGGTCAGTCTGCCGGTGTGAACGTCACCACTAATGGGACTGACAGGCTCGCTATGCTGAATAGTATCCGTGTGCGTGGTACCACATCCATTATGGGTGGCAATGACCCGTTAGTAATTATTGACGGAGTGACATCTGACATCGCTACGCTATCTACCATATATCCCGCAGACATCGAGAGTTTCACTATTTTGAAGAATGCTACCGAAACGGCAATGTACGGTTCCCGTGGTGCTTCAGGTGTAATTGAGATTAAGACCAAGAAAGGAACGGGGCGAGGTTTCGAAATATCATATGATGGCAACTACGGATTCGAGTCAATGTATAAACATCTGCAAATGCTCAACGGCCCGGAGTATATAGCTACAGCAGAGGCACTTGGATTAGATTACAATAATGGTGGCTACAACACCAATTTTCACGATGTAATTACTCGTACGGGCTTGATACATCAGCATCACTTGGCTTTTAGCGGTGGTTCGGAAAACTCAAACTATCGAGCATCGTTCGGTTTTATGGATCATAATACAATTGTCAAAGTTAACGATTACCGAAATTTAGTGGTAAAACTTGATGCTACACAAAAGGCTTTCGATGGTCGCTTAGTTGGCGATTTTGGTGTATATGGCTACTCGTCAAAGATACACGACATTTTCGATACACGAATGCTGTTTTACTCGGCAGCTGCACAGAATCCTACATATCCAGCAGGAACTGATGTTAATGGCAACTGGGTGAAGAACTCGGCTGCATCACACATCAACCACCCCGGAGCACTCCTCTATGAGAAAAATGACTCCGAAGAACGGAATTTCAATACACATTTGGGGCTGAAATTTAATATCCTTGACAATTTGATATTGTCGGCTTTCGGCTCTTATTCATATTCATCTACGGGAAATGCTCAATTTTGTCCTACATGGGTGTGGGCGCAAGGCAATGTTTATCGTGGAGAGTTCAAGGGTGAAGACTACTTTACAAATGTGTCCCTCTCATATAACAATGCTTGGGGAGACTCACACCTTGATGCTGTTGTTGGCGCAGAATATCTTAAACAGGTAAGGACTGGTTTATGGGTGCAGGCAAAAGGAATAACAACAAATGATTTCTCCTATAATAACATCGGAGCAACATCATCGCGTCCTTTCGGTGGTACGAGCAGTAGCTATGAAGACCAGTCACTTGCTTCAATAATGGGTAGTGTCACATATAGTTACAAGGATAGATATTCTATTGCGGCAGCACTCCGTGGAGATGGCTCTTCAATGGTAAGCGATAACAATACTTTCGGATTCTTCCCATCAGTATCACTGGGTTGGGATGTAAAAAAAGAAGGCTTCCTCTCTGATACTGACTTTATAACAATGTTGAAACTAAGAACCGGATATGGTCGGTCAGGAAATCTTGGAGGTATAACATCCTATACAACACTTAATACCGTAAAGGAGAATGGTATCGTATCCATCAACGGTGCACCTACCGTAACAATGGGAAGTATACGCAACACGAATCCGGACCTTAAGTGGGAGACTCGTTCAACATTTAATATCGGTTTTGACTTAGGTATATGGGATAATCGGTTGATGCTTACCTCGGAATTATATTACTCAAAGACAACGGATATGCTCTATGAGTATGATGTTCCCGTTCCGACCTTTGCGTTCGATAAACTGATGGCAAATATCGGCTCGATGTCTAACCAGGGTGTCGAACTAGGAATCTCGGTAGTTCCCATTCAACGAAAGGATATGGAGATGAATATCAACTTCAATATGTCCTACCAGAAGAATAAGTTACTTTCGCTTAGTGGAGAGTATAATGGTATGCATATGACAGCTTCAGATATTACTCCGATTGGCTCGCTTTATGGTGCAGGTCAGAACGGTGGAGATAATAATGTAGTATATCAGATTGTAGGTCAGCCATTGGGGGTATTCTATCTACCTCACTGCAAAGGGCTTAAAGAAAATGAACTTGGTGGCTACAGTTACGATATTGAAGATTTGAATGATGATGGCGAGATTGATTTTAGCGATGGCGGAGACAGGTATATAGCAGGTCAGGCAACCCCCAAGGTAACTATTGGATCAAACATCAGTTTCCGTTACAAGTCCTTTGATATTGCCATGCAGATAAATGGTGCTTTCGGTCATAAGATATTCAATGGCACGGGCTTGGCTTATACCAATATGTCTATATTCCCTGACTACAATGTATTGAAGGGTGCTCCTGAAAAAAATATTATTGATCAGAATGTTTCAGACTATTGGTTGGAAAAAGGTGACTATGTAAATATTGAACATATTACCATAGGCTACAATATTCCAATGAAATCCAAGGCTGTGAAGTCATTGCGTCTTTCGGCAGGCATTAGCAACCTTGCAACAATCACAGGCTATAGCGGTCTTACTCCAATGATAAACAGTTATGTAGTAAGCAACACTTTGGGCATTGACGACAAACGCACCTATCCTTTATATCGTACCTATTCGTTAGGTCTTAGTATTCAATTCTAACCGCTTACAGTTATGAAAAGATATATAAACATATTGATGGTTGCTTTGGCAACGATGATGACCTCTTGTCTTACTGAAGACCCTAGAGATCAACTTTATGAAGAAGACATTTACAACAATGCCAACAACATATATATTAATGCAGTGGCTGTGCTCTACAATTACATTGGTGGCAGTGCAGACAGTGAGGGTTTACAGGGGACCTGTCGTGGGATTTATGACTATAACACACTTACTACAGACGAAGCCATGATACCTATTCGTGGTGGCGACTGGTACGATGGAGGTTTGTGGACGAATATGTATCAGCATAAGTGGAGTCCTAATGATTTACCACTCTACAATACTTGGAAATACCTCTACAAGGTTGTTGTGTTATCGAACAAATCTCTGCATATCATCGATAAGTATAGCCATAACCTATCTGAGGAGCAGAGAGTGGCCTACGAAGCTGAGGTGCGAGCTCTGAGAGCACTTTTCTACTACTACATTATGGATATGTATGGCAGAGTGCCCATCGTAACATCCTATGAACAACCGCAGGATGAAGTTGTGCAGAGCGAGCGTAGCGAGGTTTTCCGTTTTATCGTGAATGAGTTGCAGGAGGTTGCCGAGTTGTTGCCAAATGAGCGTAGTAATAAGATGGGTAACTACTATGGTCGTATAACAACACCTGTAGCTAATTTCCTTTTGGCTAAGTTGGCTCTTAATGCCGAGATATATTGTGATGATAATTGGACTGATGGCGTTCCACGGAACGGTAAAGAGATATTTTTCACCGTCGATGGTGAGAAACTCAACGCTTGGCAGACCTGTATCAAATATTGCAATAAACTTGCCGAGGTAGGTTATCGGTTGGAGGACGATTATAGCTATAATTTCTCTGTGCATAACGAGAACTCCAACGAAAACATATTCACCATTCCGTTGGATAAGAACCTCTATGCTGCGCAGTTCTGGTATCTCTTCCGATCACGACACTACAACCATGGCGGTGCGTTGGGTGGCTCATCGGAAAATGGTACCAGTGCCAATATCTCAACAGTCTTAGCCAACGGATACGGCACAGATGATGTAGATGCTCGCTTTGAAAAGAACTTCTATGCCGGCATCGTAGAGGTTGATGGAAAGCCTGTAATGATGGACAATGGACAGCAGTTGGAGTATTTCCCATTGGAGCTAAAGTTGAATCTTACGGGAAGCTCCTATGTCAAGACAGCTGGTGCTCGTATGGCAAAATATGAGGTTGATAGGACCTCACATTCCGACGGTAGACAACCGGATAACGACATCGTGCTATTCCGCTATGCCGATGCTCTCCTGATGAAGTCCGAGGCAAAGGTACGTAATGGTGAGGATGGCTCGTTGGAGTTGAACGAAGTCCGAGGTCGTGTTGGTATGCCATATCGAGAAGCTACGCTTGAGAACATATTGAAAGAGCGTTTGTTGGAGTTAGTATGGGAAGGCTGGCGACGACAAGATATGGTGCGTTTTGGAGTTTATCACAAATCATACGATCAGCGAGTCCAACTGGCTGATGAGAAAAATGGGTATACCACAGTTTTTCCTATTCCACAAAAAAGTATAGACTTGAACCCAAAATTGAAACAAAATGTTGGATATAAATAACTTTAGCCTATGAGTATTCAATTTGACATTGCAAAACAGATTATAGCTGAAACATGCCCTAATCGCAAACTTAAGTTGGAGAATATTCGCCTTTTTGCAGATATTATTCAGCCTAAGAAATATCAAAAAGGTGATATAATTCTAAATGAAGGTGATATCTGTAATTGCCTATTTTATATAGAAAAGGGATTTATTAGACAGCACTACCTAAAGCATGATAAGGATGTGATAGAACATTTAGCATGTGAAAAAAATGTTGTCTGGTGTATTGACAGCTATTTTAACCGAGAGCCAACACATCTTATGATGGATGCTGTAGAAAACAGTGTTTTATGGGAAATTCCGCGTGATATAATGGAAGAATATGGAAAATAAGAAGGAAGAGCCAACTTTGAACAAGGTAACGTTCGTAAACGGTGTGCAGATTAAAAACAAAAGTGGAAAGCACTGATGTGGGATAATTTTATCTATTATGGTAAGATTAATCAAAACAGAGACAGTCATAAGTGTACTGATGGGGCATTTTATAAAGAAATTATTGTTTATCTTGCTGTTTGTCGGGGTACTGATTGCTCCGGCAAACGCACAAAACGAAAAGAATATGTATTCGTACAAGAAAATTGGCAACAAGTATATTGTCAGCATTAACAATCATACTGAAATTGTGAAAGCCCTGAATGCTTTCTGCAAGGAGAAAGGAATTCTGTCGGGTTCTATCAACGGGATTGGTGCTATCGGAGAGCTGACCCTCCGTTTCTTCAATCCCAAGACAAAAGCATATGATGATAAGACATTCCGGGAGCAAATGGAAATATCCAACCTTACAGGGAATATATCATCTATGAATGAGCAGGTATATCTTCATTTGCATATAACCGTCGGCAGGAGCGACTATTCCGCTTTAGCCGGACATCTACTTTCCGCAATACAGAATGGTGCAGGGGAGTTCGTGGTGGAAGATTATAGCGAGCGGATAAGTCGCACATATAATCCAGATTTAGGCCTGAATATATACGATTTTGAAAGATAGTTGCCTATAAATATCGCTTGGAATACAGGATAATACATCATTCAGCTTAGATGATATATATCAAAAAAAGTTTATCAATTCTGTCACGTTAACTTTGCAACAGAAATAATTTAAAGACTATCAAATATGGATAAAGACAAGGATATGAGCCGCCGGAGATTCCTTAAAATGGCGGCATTGACAGGAGCTGCCATGTGTGTCGGGCCTACCTTGAACAAGGTAACGGCAGCAGAACGGGTATGGATGGGGAAACAACAAGTTGCAAACAACATCCCTGCAGGCATGGCGGCGGTGCGCACTCGGCGAACATTGGGACACGGAAATACGGCATTCACTGTTTCTGCAATGGGATATGGCTGTATGGGCTTGAACCATAACCGCAGCCAGTACCCGAGCAGGGAAAAAGAAATCGCCCTGGTGCATGAAGCTGTTGAACGTGGGGTGACCCTTTTCGATACAGCCGAAAGCTACGGCTACCACATCAATGAAAAATTGGTCGGCGAAGCCTTGAAAGGATATACCGACCGGGTATTTGTGTCATCGAAGTTCGGACATAAGTTTGTAAACGGTGTGCAGATTAAAACCGAAGAGGACAGCACTCCGGCCAACATCCGCCGGGTTTGTGAAAACTCGTTGCGCAATCTCGGAGTTGAAACATTGGGCATGTTCTACCAGCACCGCATAGACCCGAACACACCGATTGAAGCGGTGGCTGAAACATGCAGCAAACTCATCAAGGAAGGTAAAATCCTGCATTGGGGCATGTGTGAAGTAAACGTTGATACCATCCGCCGTGCGCACAAGATATGTCCGGTTACGGCAATCCAAAGCGAATATCACTTGATGCACCGCATGGTAGAGACGAACGGAGTGTTGGAGCTGTGCGAGGATTTGGGCATCGGTTTCGTTCCATACAGTCCGCTGAACCGTGGTTTTTTGGGCGGTATGATCAATGAATATACCAAGTTTGATGTTACCAACGACAACCGGCAGACCTTGCCACGCTTCCAGCCCGAAGCCATACGCGCCAACTATCGTATTGTGGAAGTTCTTAACGCTTTCGGCCGTACAAGAGGCATTACCCCGGCACAGATAGCTTTGGCCTGGCTGATGAACAAGAAGCCTTTTATCGTGCCTATTCCGGGCACCACCAAACTCTCTCATCTAGAAGAGAACCTTCGTGCCTGCGACATCCGTTTCACGGCAGAAGAGATAGAAGAACTGGAAACAGCCGTAGCTGCCATTCCTGTGGTGGGTAGCCGCTACGATGCCTTGCAGGAGTCTAAAATCCCAAAATAATCCGTGTATGAAGAAACAGATATTTTACATGACGTTCATCGCTTTACTGTCGGGCTGTAATTGTTACAAAGGGAATATTCTGCAAATAGAGGAACAAGGCAGTTTTGCCGTAGGTGGCACCGTACTGACCGATTCATTGGGACACAAATACCACGGCGACCATGCTTATGTATTTTATCAGAAACCGGTTGATGCACGGAAATATCCGCTTGTTTTTGCACATGGTGTCGGCCAGTTTTCCAAAACATGGGAGACCACTCCTGACGGACGCGAAGGGTTTCAGAATATATTTCTTCGCAAAGGTTTCTCCACCTATCTTGTCGACCAGCCTCGCCGGGGAAATGCCGGACGGAGTACGGAAGCTGTCACACTGGAACCGGTATTCGATGAAGAAGAATGGTTCAACCGTTTCCGTGTGGAAATCTATCCTGATTATTTCGAGGGTGTACAGTTCAGTCGCGACCGGGAAGTCTTAAACCAGTACTTCCGGCAGATGACGCCGACCATCGGACCTTTGGACTTCGATGTCTATTCCGATGCCTATGCTGCTCTTTTTGACAAAATCGGTCCGGCCATATTTGTCACTCATTCACAAGGCGGTCCGGTGGGTTGGTTTACTTTGCTCAAAACGAAGAACATCAAAGCCATTGTAGCATACGAACCCGGTGGAAGTGTACCCTTCCCAACCGGTCAAGTTCCCGAAGAAGGCAAAGTCTTGACACGGTCTAAAAAAACAGAAGGAATAGAAGTCCCTATGGCAGTTTTCAAGAGATACATGGAAATTCCCATCATCATTTACTATGGGGATAACCTGCCCGAAACAGACGAACATCCGGAACTTTACGAATGGACACGCCGTCTGCATCTCATGCGCAAGTGGGCCGAAATGCTCAATAAGCTGGGCGGTGACGTGACGGTCATTCATCTGCCCGATGTCGGTCTGCATGGGAATACGCACTTCCCGATGTCGGATTTGAACAATGTGGAAGTAGCTGACCTGCTGTCGAAGTGGCTGTATGAGAAACAGCTGGACAGATAGAAATTAACAGAGGATAACCCCAAAACCTAAATAAAAATAGTTATGAAACTGAAGTGCTTATTGGCAATGCTGCTCTTAACCTTCCCTTTCGTGCAGCAACACTCCGGCTGTTGAAGATAAGATAGATTCGTTGCCTCACTCAGAGCCGGGGAAAACATTGATAGTCTATTTCTCATGGAGCGGACATACGCAAACTGTAGCCAACATTATCCATGAACTTATTGGATGCGACATGGTGGAGATTGAACCGGAAGAACCCTATTCTGATGAATATAATGAAGTGGTTGACCGTTTCAAAAATGAAAGAGACAATCATATTCTTCCAGCTCTGCGTACAAAAGTAGAGAATATGGATGATTATGATACATTGATTATCGGTAGTCCTATTTGGGGTGGTCTTCTGTCTTCTCCTGTAAAAAGTTTCCTGTCCGGTTATGATTTGTCCGGGAAAAAGATACTCCCATTCTGTACACATGGAGGAAGCGGAACAGCACAAAGTGTGGATAATATCCGCAAACTATGTCCCCATGCTGAAATATTGCTGTTTATGGCAGTCAAACTGCAAACTCTCGGAATGAAGTGAAAAAATGGCTGTCAGAAGCCGGATTTTCTGTCGAATTAAATTACGCCCGTTTAATAGTTTTAATACTGAAATGAAATATCCTTTGTTATCCGCACTCTTTCATCCCCTTTTTCAGAGATTTGCAGATAGACCAGTAGTTGAGATTAGGGAATATGAGATTGTCTTCCTGACAGGGTCGGTAACGCTCGATAATCTGCAAAGGAGTATCCAACAGTTTCACTTGGAACGGCACTTTTGTCTTGTACCGTTTGGACAATATCCACTTCTCACCATTCACTTCTACGATGTTGCTATTGGTTAGTTCCTTGATGTCCACGAAAGAGAGGGCAGTGAAGCTGGCGAAAACAAAAATGTCACGAATATAGAACAGTTGGACATCCCCAACTCGTGCGTCATCAACGTTTTCAGTTCATCTTCCGTCAGGAACTCACGTTCCGTCACATTAGGGCTGATGTGGAATTGGGCAAACGTTTTTTTCGGTATTAGTCCGTTAAAGTGCACACACATGACAACGCCTTTCAGCCACATGCATTTTTCCCATATCGTCCCGTTGTGAAGTCCCGCTTTCGTTGATAGGTAGGCTGCAAACCCCTTGATGAAGTCGGGCTTAATCTCCAGCATGAACATATCCGTCCGTCTGTAAAAAGACTTGATGAACGCTGCCACATGGTTTCTTGCCACCACCCGTGAACGGTGGTTGCCATTACCCTGTCTTTTCCGACACGCTTCTTGAATACTTCGTTCTCACGTCCGGACGCTTTGAGCAGTGTCTCATACTCACTGCCGATACCCTGATAAGCATTGCTCACCATTTCAGCCGTCACGAACGCTTCACGGTCGAATATACGCAGGTAGTGCTTGATGATTTGAGCCTTGATGTTGTCAAGGGCAAGGTTGATATCACGTACTTCCGCACTCTTGCCTTTCGCCCTGTTCCCTTTCACGTCCCAAAGCGTTTTCGGGATACTCTACTTATAGCTGAACTGCGTCACAATCCCGTTAATCGTTACCCGTCCTATGATGCGGACAATATCGTTTTTCTCCTTGTTGCCGTTCACGTAGAACAGCACTTTGAATGTACTTCTTGCCATACTCGTTTTTTAAGTTTAAAATTAAGTATCAATGAGTTATGCCTTGTAAACCAACCGAAGCCATACGGAGAAAAATTCAGCACGGAGTATCAAAAACCACCTTTCACGGGGTAATGATTTAGCAACCTTTCTACTTCATAAATTTACTTTTTTTTGCGTTACCTCGTTTTATGCCTTTGTCCTCATTTGTCCTCACAAACGCTTTATTCATAGCCGTTTTAAAAACATTTCCGCCTTTCTATTCCTCTTTTCCACAGATTTTTAGTAAATTTATATCCGTCTAATTTTTAAGGTCCTATGTTCAGACTCAATCTAACCAAACATTGCATAAAGTGGTACTGTTTCATCCAAATGCAACTGATGGACACGTTCGTACATTATTTTGTGCTTGTATCGTTATATCTATTGCAGCTATTATCTGTAGTTCATTTGTATCCATGGCCCATTACAGACAGGCGTTATTCAGTATGACTTATTTTTCCTCCCTGGTGTTTTTTTGTGGAGTATGCATTGCGCATTTGCGGCACCGGTCAAATATCCGGATAGAGACATAAACCGTACACGATGGAAATATATTTTTTCATTCTATGGTTTGTGGACTCCGTGACCATTCTCCCTTATATGTTAACCTATATGTATTGGGATACGAATATTGTCCATGTCATTATCCTCCTTTACATTTTTATTATTGTCAAATAGATAAGATACTTACGGAAGAGTGGGTTATGACCTATATACCTGCGGTATCATGGTCTGTTTTTCTGCTATTCTGCTATACTATATAGAGCTTAATGTACAGCTTGAGGATTTCAAAACATTCGTGACGGGCTTTGGTGGGCAGTAATTCTAAGACTTTAAATAAAGAAAAATTAAGCCACCCCTTAAAAAAAAGAGATATTTCCTTTCAAAGAATTCATTTCTTTTATTACATTTGTATTAGTCTTTTGAAAATAGAAGATTTATAGTAAAGCGTTAAGGCATTATCCAAGTTCAGGAAATCCCCAATTTCGAAACAACAATTGGATAATACATTGGACGCTCCACGTTCTATCTATATAGATTTTTGTTATATATAGACGTGGGGCTTTGTGTATTATATGTTGTTGAGTATGGGGATACTTCTGAACGGTAATACCAAAGTTCCCACGCTTAACTTTATATAAACACAACTCCAGGGAACAGGGTTGGCTTATAATAAACATTATGAAAGCAACTTGTTTTAAAAGCGAGACAACTGTCTCCAACGACTTTCCCCCTTTGTTTGTTACTGTCTTTTGTGGAATATTCTATCCTTTCATTTCCATTCCTGTCTCTTTCGGAACATACCGTTCATTATCATACAAATTACATGCCAAAGCACTTTTCTGCCTTCTCCTGCTATGGTACTAGATAATAGTAACTCCCCCTATCACATAGAGGAAGAACTTTGGTTACAGATACTTTCTCTGTCAAGAGAGTTGCAGGAGTGTAAAGCTAGTCTGCACCATAATACTTTGGACTGTATTTCCGATAAGATTGAAGGAATAGAAAGAGAACTGGATGTCTTATTGGATATTCTGCAAGGGAGGCAAGACAAAAAGACATCATAGTGCTATTTTTTATGACAATTTGTCTACACCGATAAGTTATCCTATTATTTAAGCCTCGTTTAAGAATTCCGTTTTATGGGTTACCCACAATCGAATGGAATTTTTATATACTGAGAATAACACATGATATTAGTAATGGATTTTCAATATTCAGAGTGATAATGGATAAACGAATAGAAAACGCCATGAATGAGTTGATCAATACAGAAATATGGTCAACCGGTTTATACCTGTCATTGCAGGTTTATTTTGAAGATGAACGGCTTCCAATACTTAGCTCCTGGCTGAACTCCCAAGCACAGGACAATATGAACAAGGTTTATCAGATGATGAATCGGATATGCCATGATGGAGGATGTGTTGTAATCAATGAAATGAAACGGGATACACATGAATGGACAACGCCATTGAATGCCTTGAATGAATTGCTTGAACATGAGCAGTACATATCACGTCAGGTAAACACATTTCTCATATTATGCTGGAATGTAAGCATGTCCTTCCATTCTTTCATCAGCGGGCTGTATGCAGACCGTATATATGTAAGTACGGCATTTATGGAATTGTTACGTATCCTCGCCAAGGAAAACGAACGGAAACTACCTTATTTTTGACGGTATGGATTTAAGATTGATGTTATGCAAAATTTAATATTGCAGAATGCTATCTGGTATGTTTTTTGCGATATAATAATCGATAATAAACTATATGTCATCATGGATATATTTGTATATTTAACATTGTGTTTCACTTCGCTATTCACCTTGATGGACCCTCTTGGAGTGATGCCGGTATTCCTGCAAATGACTGATGGAATGGATACGAAAGAACGCAGATATATCGCCTTGAAAGCATGTACCATTGCATTTATCATATTAGTCCTTTTTACATTATCGGGCAGGTTTCTGTTTCATTTTTTCGGCATCTCAACAAACGGATTCCGGATTGTGGGAGGTATCATCATCTTTAAAATCGGATATGATATGTTGCAGGCACATTTTACCCATGTGAAACTGAATGAAACTGAACGAAAAGAATATTCCAAAGATATAACCATCACACCTCTTGCCATTCCGATGTTATGCGGTCCGGGAGCGATTTCCAGTGGAATAACATTGATGGAAGATGCTTCGGAATATACTTTCAAAATAGTATTGCTTGGCGTAATCGCTTTGGTCTGCATTCTTTCCTTCTTTATTCTGTGCGCGTCCACCCAGCTTTTAAAAATCTTGGGAGAGACGGGAAACAATGTGATGATGAGACTGATGGGACTTATTCTAATGGTGATCGCCGTGGAATGTTTTATCAGCGGGATACGTCCGGTATTAATTGAAATCTTGAAACAAGCCCATGCTTGTTCTTAAAGAAGAGAGATAATTTGGATTTATTATTAACATTAAAAGTTTGATTCATCATGACTGAAAAATTGCAAAATGCTCTGAATGAGCAAATCACAGCAGAATTATGGTCTGCCAACCTGTATTTATCAATGTCTTTTTATCTGGAAAGAGAGGGCTTTTCCGGAATGGCTCGCTGGATGCAGAAACAGTCTGCAGAAGAGACCGGGCATGCATATGCCATTGCCGGGTACATGATTAAGCGTGAGGCAACCCCGAAAGTAGACAAGGTCGATGTGGTTCCACAAGGTTGGGGTAACCCTGTTGAAGTATTCGAGCATGCTTTGGAGCATGAAAAACATGTTTCCAAACTGATTGATGAGTTGGTACAGGTAGCATCCGAAGAGAAAGACAATGCCACTCAGGACTTCTTGTGGCAATTTGTTCGTGAGCAAGTAGAAGATGAAGCGAATGTACTCAATATTGTTAGTCATCTGAGGAAAGCCGGAGACTGTGCTATCCTTTTTATGGATGCAAAACTGGGTGAACGGGAGTCATAAACCAGAATAATCAATAAAAATAAATAAAATGAAAATAGTAGATTTATTGGGAGGAAAGGCTGAGTACTACCTGAACCATACATGTAAGACGATAGACAAACAACTTATCCATATTCCGGGACCGGATATGATAGATAAGGTATGGATGAATTCCGACAGGAATATCCGTACATTGGAAAGTTTGCAGGCTTTATACGGACATGGACGTCTGGCCAATACGGGCTATGTATCCATTCTGCCTGTAGACCAGGGCATAGAACATTCTGCAGGAGCGTCTTTCGCCCCCAATCCGCTTTATTTCGATCCCGAAAACATCATAAAGCTGGCCATTGAAGGAGGGTGTAATGCCGTGGCATCCACATTCGGTGTGTTGGGCGCCGTGGCACGCAAATATGCACACAAGATACCTTTTATCGTCAAGCTGAACCATAATGAGTTGCTGACTTATCCGAACAGCTACGACCAGGTAATGTTCGGTACGGTGAAAGAGGCATGGAACATGGGAGCCGTAGCTGTCGGTGCTACCATTTATTTCGGTTCGGAACAAAGCCGCCGCCAGATAGTGGAAGTGTCACAGGCTTTTGAATATGCCCACGAACTGGGAATGGCTACTATTCTGTGGTGCTATTTGAGAAACAGCAGCTTCAAAAAGGATGGTACCGACTATCATGCCGCTGCCGACTTGACAGGACAAGCCAACCATATCGGGGTTACCATTAAAGCCGATATCGTGAAGCAGAAGCTCCCATCCAATAACGGCGGTTTCAAGGCTATCGGATTCGGAAAGACAAACGAGTGTATGTATTCGGAACTGACCACTGACCATCCGATAGACCTTTGCCGTTATCAGGTGGCGAATGGCTATATGGGACGTGTCGGATTGATTAACTCGGGCGGTGAATCCCATGGGGAATCCGACCTGCATGATGCTGTCGTAACGGCAGTAGTAAATAAGCGTGCAGGTGGTATGGGGCTGATCAGCGGTCGTAAGGCTTTCCAGAAACCGATGAAAGACGGAATTCAACTTCTGAACACCATTCAGGACGTATATCTGGATTCTTCAATAACCATTGCATAAAGAAGAAGTATCCATGAAAAGAATAGTGTTATTACGTCATGGCGAAAGTCTATGGAACAAAGAAAACCGTTTTACTGGATGGACGGACGTGGATTTAAGCGAGAAAGGAGTTGAAGAAGCCTGCAAGGCAGGCGATGCATTACGGGAGGCTGGATTTTCTTTTGAGGCAGCTTACACTTCTTACTTGAAACGTGCCGTAAAAACGTTGAACTGTGTCTTGGACCGGCTGGATAAAGACTGGATTCCGGTTGAAAAGACCTGGCGGCTGAACGAGAAGCATTACGGTATGCTTCAGGGACTGAATAAGAGTGAAACAGCGGTCCAATATGGTGAAGAACAAGTACACATCTGGCGAAGAAGCTATGACGTGGCTCCCGCTCCGGTAGGCAAAGATGATCCCCGTAATCCGGGCATGGATATCCGCTATGCCGGTGTACCAGATAGCGAACTTCCCCGTACGGAATCCCTGAAAGATACTATTGGGCGTGTCATGCCTTACTGGAAATGCATCATCTTTCCCGCATTGATGTATAAGGACAGCCTGCTGGTAGTCGCCCATGGTAACAGCCTGCGCGGAATCATCAAGCATCTCAAAGGAATTTCCGATACGGATATTTCCAACCTGAACCTGCCTACGGCAGTTCCTTATGTCTTTGAATTTGACGACAGGCTGGTTCTTGTCAAGGACTACTACCTTGGAAACCCGGAAGAGATACGGAAACGGGCAGAAGCTGTGGCCAAACAAGGGATGGCTAAAAAATAAAAATCTGTCTATCAAGCAGATGCTTTTTTTTAAGTTTTAATTATTAACTTTTAAAGAGGAGGTAAAAATGGTACCTGTAAAAACAAACCAGAATTGGTTACCGAGTATTTTTAACGATTTCTTTGACAATGAATGGATGGCAAGAGCAAACGCTACGGCTCCAGCCATCAATGTGATTGAGAATGAAAAGGACTACAAGGTAGAACTGGCAGCTCCAGGAATGACCAAGAATGATTTTAAGGTAAGTGTGGATGAAAGCAACAATCTGGTAATCTGCATGGAAAAAAAGGACGAGAAAAAGGAGGAGAAGAAAGACGGAAAATACTTGCGCCGTGAATTCTCCTATTCCCGATTCCAGCAGAGTATCCTGCTGCCGGATAATGTGGAAAAAGATAAAATTTCGGCCAAAGTGGAACACGGGGTCCTGTTTATCGATATTCCCAAAGTCGTAGATAAGAAGGTTCAGGAAACCACCAAAACTATTGATGTCAAATAAGATATCTTGATGAGACTCTACAGAAGGCATTTCTTATTATCAGGGAATGCCTTCACCCGGATATTTGAATTCCAAAATAAATATAATGAGAGGATTTGATTTCGATAAAGCGCTGGTAGCCCTTCAGAATGAACTGCATTGTTTTGCATATAAACTGACTGCTGACAAGGATGAAGCAGAAAACTTGTTGCAGGAAACAATGTTGAGGACGTTGGATAATAAGGATAAGTTTGATTCCGGTACGAATTTTAAAGGCTGGATGTATACCATCATGCGCAATGCATTTATCAATAATTGCCGGACAAAGAAAATACGAGGGAATTTATATGTATTATCAGAACCTGAATATCATTTCCTGTTAAGGGACGACTCTTTCATTTTCGTGGATAACGGGCATGATGCAAAAGAGATAAGGGAAGCCCTTAAAACATTGCCTAAAGCGCATTATGTCGTTTTTATGTTGTACCGGAGTCAAATATCGGGAAATAGCCGCAAAGATAGGAGTGTCACTGAGTACGATAAAAAGCCGTATCTTTTATAGCAGAAAAAGGCTAAAACAGTTGCTTTCTAATTTTGCCTGATTAATTAAAATATAAAAAACAAATTATGGATAACAAGTATATTGGAATTCTGACTTCCGGAGGGGATGCTTCAGGAATGAACGCGGCTATCCGTGCCGTGACCCGCGCCGCCATTTTTAACGGATTTAAAGTGAAAGGAATTTATAGAGGTTACGAGGGGCTGATTGCCGGTGAAGTGAAAGAACTCACGACGGAAGATGTAAGTAGCATTATCCAGAGGGGAGGCACCATACTGAAAACAGCTCGCTCCGAGACTTTCACCACTCCCGAAGGACGCAAGAAAGCTTATAAGGTCATACAGAAAGAGAACATCAATGCTTTGATAATTATCGGTGGAGACGGTTCCCTGACGGGAGCCCGTATCTTTGCGGAGGAGTATGATGTGACGTGCATAGGATTGCCCGGCACCATTGACAATGACCTATATGGTACCGATTTTACCATAGGATATGATACGGCATTGAACACCATTGTGGAATGCGTGGATAAAATCAGGGACACGGCAACCTCCCATGACCGTATCTTCTTTGTCGAAGTGATGGGGCGTGATGCGGGCTTCCTGGCACAAAACAGCGCAATAGCTTCCGGTGCTGAAGCGGCCATCATCCCGGAGGACAGGACGGACGTGGACCAGTTGGAAACATTCATCGGGCGCGGATTCAGAAAGACGAAAAACAGCAGCATCGTAATTGTGACCGAAAGTCCTGAAAACAAGAATGGAGGTGCCATATATTACGCCGACCGGGTAAAGAAGGAATATCCCGGGTATGATGTCAGGGTTTCTATCCTGGGCCATCTGCAACGGGGTGGTGCTCCGAGTGCCAATGACCGTATACTGGCAAGCCGGCTGGGTGAAGCCGCAATCCAGGCCTTAATGGAAGGCCAGCGAAATGTTATGATAGGCATACGGAACAACGAGATTGTTTATGTTCCTTTTGTCCAGGCAATCAAAAAGGACAAGCCTATTGACAAAAGCCTGATCCGGGTCCTTAACGAATTATCGATCTAAAATAACCGTTAATATGTCAGAAGTTGCTCCTTTAATATCGGATCTTGCCATAATTCTGATTATTGCCGGTATTGTAACCGTCATTTTCAAGTGGCTGAAGCAACCGGTCATATTGGGCTACATTGTAGCCGGTATTATGGCGGGTCCTTCCGTTTCTCTGGTCCCGACTGTTTCCGATCCTGCCAATATCAAAATATGGGCGGACATCGGTGTCATTTTTCTGCTGTTCGCGATGGGACTGGACTTTTCGTTCAAGAAATTGATAAATGTGGGCATTACGGCTATCGTTGCCACTGTCACTATTGTATGTGGCATGATGTTCATAGGTTATACAGCGGGGAATGCAATGGGGTTCTCCCACATGAGCAGTATTTTTCTGGGTGGAATGTTGTCCATGTCGTCCACGGCCATCGTATTCAAGGCCTTCAATGACATGGGACTTCTCCAACAGAAATTCACTGGCATTGTCTTGGGGATTCTTGTTATCGAAGATCTGGTGGCTGTAGTGATGATGGTTGTTCTTTCCACGTTGGCGGTAGGCAAACATTTTGAAGGGAAGGAGATGCTGGAAAGTATATTGAAGCTGGCCGCTTTCCTGATTTTCTGGTCGGCATTGGGTATCTATCTGATACCTACCCTGCTGAAGAAGATACGCCGTTTCACCAGCAACGAGATTTTATTGATAACCTCTCTGGGACTTTGCCTGGGAATGGTGATGATTGCGACAAAAGCGGGATTTTCTGCCGCATTGGGAGCCTTTGTCATGGGGTCCCTGCTGGCAGAGACCGTTGAAGCGGAAAAAATCGTACATATCGTACAGCCGGTAAAAGACCTGTTCGCTTCCATATTTTTCGTGTCGGTAGGAATGATGATCGATCCTGCCATGATGTGGGAATATGCCGTCCCTATTCTCATCCTGACATTGCTAGTACTGTCCGGTCAGGTACTGTTCGGGAGCTTTGGTGTCTTGCTTTCCGGCCAGCCGTTGAAAATTGCCATACAGTCCGGCTTTTCACTGACACAGGTCGGTGAATTCGCATTCATCATCGCATCTTTAGGCGTCAGTCTGAATGTTACGGACAAGTATCTCTATCCGGTCATAGTGGCAGTATCTGTCATAACGACTTTTCTTACCCCCTATATGATATGGCTTTCGGAACCAGCATACCGGTTTATAGACATCCACATGCCTGAATCCCTGAAAGATTATCTCGTACACTATACGTCCGGGGCAATGACTGTAAAACACCAGGGTACTTGGCATAAACTGATCCGGTCTATGCTGGTGTCTGTCACACTCTATCTGGTCGTATGCGTTTTTTTCATCACTTTATATTTTTCCTATGTGCATCCTTTGATTAGGAAAAGTCTGCCGGGAATGGAAGGGAACTTGTTGGGCTTCATCATCATCTTTCTTGTCATATCCCCGTTTCTATGGGCCATCATCATGAAAAGGAACAATTCAACCGAGTTCCGTAAACTCTGGACGGACAACAAGTTCAACAGAGGGCCTTTGGTATCAATAGTACTTGTCAAAATACTGATCTGCACGATTATCATGATGAGTATCATTACCCATCTTTTCAATGTTGCCTTGGGAGCCGGGTTGGTAGTCTCTTCCATTATCATTGCCGTCATTTATTTTTCCAAGCGGATCAAGAAACGGTCGCTGACTATAGAGAGACAATTTATGGCAAACTTTCAGGGGACGGACGGGAATGGACTTTCTACAGAAAGTGATACAGGCTCCACCTTTGGCAGCAATATCCCGTTCAAGGAATTACATTTGGCGGATTTCACAGTATCCCCTGATTCCATATATGTGGGCAGAACATTAAAAGAAAGCAGCTTGCGCACCTTGTTTCAGATAAATGTGATTTCAATCACCCGTGGAGAAAAACGCCTAGATATACCACAAGGGGAAGAACATCTCTATCCATATGACAAGGTTACGGTCGTAGGTACGGACCGACAGTTGGAAAGCTTCCGGACATCCATGGAGCAAAAGAAGGTAGAAAGGAACGGGAACGGAACATCCTCGCAGGATGAGATGGAAATAGGGCAATTTCCTGTCGAAGGAGGTTCACCATTGATCGGAAAGACGATCCGGGAGGCAGACATATCGGATAGCATCATTATCGGAATAGAGAGGAGTACCGTGAATATTATGAATCCAGACCCTGATACAATTTTCAAGGAGAATGATACGGTATGGATTGTCGGTAAACGAAAAATAATAAAAGGACTGAATAAAGATTAGGACTTATTTAATTAAAATGTCATGGAATATTCAAGTTATAATGTAAATACCCCTCAGTGGAGGGAGATTACAGTAGGTTCACATCTTCCTGCAGAACTGCGAAAACTTGCAGAAATCGCACATAATCTCTGGTGGACATGGAATGATGACGCAAAGAAACTGTATTGTGATTTGGATTCGGAACTTTGGAAAGAGGTGGAACAGAATCCGGTATTGTTTCTGGAGCGGATAAATTATGAGAAGCTTGTAGCGCTGGCACATGATGAGAACTTTGTCTATAAAATGGATGCCGTCTATTCCGCCTTCAAAAAATACGTAGATGTGGAACCGGATCACCAGCGCCCGTCAATAGCTTATTTCAGCATGGAATACGGCTTGGATGAAGTCCTTAAGATATATTCCGGCGGTTTGGGAATGTTGGCGGGGGATTACCTGAAAGAGGCGTCGGACAGCAATGTGGACCTTTGTGCCATAGGACTTTTGTACCGTTACGGTTATTTTGACCAGTCGCTTTCCATGGACGGCCAGCAGACAGTCAATTATAAAGCGCAGAATTTCGGGCAGCTCCCGATTGAAAAGGTAATGCAACCGGATGGGAAACAACTGGTAATCCACGTCCCCTATGCCGACAGTTTTGTGGTACATGCCAATGTTTGGAAAGCCAGTGTGGGGCGTATTCCCCTTTATCTGCTGGATACGGACAATGAACTCAACAGTGAGTTTGACCGCCCTATCACTCACCATCTGTATGGAGGCGACTGGGAGAATCGGCTAAAACAGGAAATACTGCTTGGCATAGGCGGGATGATAACGCTGAGAGCTTTAGGTATAACGAAAGATGTATATCACTGTAATGAGGGGCATGCCGCACTGATCAATATCCAGCGGCTTTGTGATTACATAAATGGCGGCTTGAATTTCGGGCAGGCCATGGAGCTGGTACGTGCTTCCTCACTTTATACCGTACATACTCCCGTACCCGCTGGTCATGATTATTTTGACGAAGGGCTTTTCAATAAATATATGAAGGGATATCCTGGCAAGTTGGGTATAACCTGGGATAACCTGATGGATCTCGGGCGTCACAATCCGGGAGACAAGGAGGAACGTTTCTGCATGTCTGTCTTCGCCTGCAAGACCTGCCAGGAGGTAAACGGTGTCAGCAAGTTGCATAAATCGGTATCCCAGCAAATGTTTGCGCCGATCTGGAAGGGATACTTCCCGGAAGAGAACCATGTGGGTTATGTAACCAACGGGGTACATCTGCCTACCTGGTGTGCGGCAGAATGGAAAAAGCTTTTCAAGGACAATTTTGATGAGAATTTTTTCTGCGACCAGTCCAATCAGAAAATCTGGGAGGCCGTCTATGGCATCCCGGATGAAGAGATATGGAATACCCGGTTAAAACAGAAAGCAAAATTGCTGGACTATATCAAAAGCAAATGCAGCAAGGACTGGCTCAGGACTCAGATTGATCCGGCATTGAGCGTTTCCATTTTTGAGAGATTCAATCCCGATGCTCTTCTAATAGGCTTCGGACGCCGTTTTGCTACATATAAGAGGGCTCATCTTCTGTTCACGGATATAGACCGACTTGCCAGGATTGTGAATAATCCGAAATATCCGGTACAGTTCATCTTTGCAGGCAAAGCCCATCCCAATGACGGTGCCGGGCAGGGGCTGATCAAGCAAATCGTGGAAATATCCCGGCGTCCGGAATTTTTAGGTAAAATCATATTCTTGGAGAATTACGACATGGACCTGGCACGCCATCTTATCTCGGGGGTGGATATTTGGATGAACACCCCTACGCGGTTGGCAGAAGCTTCGGGTACGTCGGGCGAGAAGGCATTGATGAACGGTGTGCTTAATTTCTCCGTGCTGGACGGTTGGTGGTATGAAGGATACCGTAAGGATGCTGGATGGGCACTGACTGATAAAAGGACTTATCAGAATGAACAGTACCAAAACCAGCTGGATGCCGAAGCCATCTATTATTTGTTGGAGCATGACATCCTGCCACTGTATTACGAGCATGGGGGGAAGAACTATTCGGAAGACTGGGTCAAGTATATCAAGAACTCAATCGCACAAATCGCTCCCCATTTTACCATGAAAAGACAGTTGGACGACTACTATGACAGGTTCTATAACAAACTGTCAGAGCATTTCCACATTCTGGCAGCCGACAACTTTGCGAAGGCGAAAATGATGGCTGACTGGAAAGCAAACGTCCGAAGCAGATGGGATGCCATAGAAATCAAATCCATAGAGGCAGGGAATGGGCTGAATGCCACGGTTGAAGCCGGAAAGGAATATGAGGTGACGGTTGTCGTTGATGAGAAAGGCCTGGATGACGCAATCGGAATAGAATCGGTCATTATCAGGCGTGAAGACGGTCAGGATCACATATATGAGGTTATTCCCCTTTTGCCGGTTTCCAAGAATGGGAATTTATATACCTTTAAGGCGACATCCGGCATTTTCAACGCTGGAAGCTTCAAGCAGGCCTTCCGTATGTATCCCAAGAATGCTTTGTTACCTCACCGACAAGATTTCTGTTATGTACGATGGTTTTAATGAACAGTAAAAGGATATGCAAAAACAACGTATGAGCGGGCAAAATCAAAAAACAGATAAACGGATAGCATGGCCGATCATCATCATGAACTTCACGGGAGTGTATGACTACGAGGCGTTTGCCCGGAACAATAAATTTATATGGCTGGATTGTCGTCATCTTTATGGTACAGATGGCTACTGTGACAGGGAGGGGGCTTTGGCTTTGAAGGGGATGATTGCTGATTATCCGGCGGAGGGAGTCCATTTCATCGATTCAGGCAATTATCATTATTTGACTAAATTCTGGACAGACAAACTTGAAACTCCGTTTTCGCTGATTGTGTTCGACCACCATCCCGATATGCAGCCACCGTTGTTTGACAACATACTTTCTTGCGGAAGTTGGGTAAAGGATATATTGGACCATAACAACAACTGCAAGAAAGTAATTATCGTAGGTTCTTCAGACAAACTGATACAGGCTGTGCCGAAAGGATATGAAAGACAAGTTCGGTTTTACAGTGAAACTACGCTCATGCACGAAGAGGGTTGGCAGAACTTTTCTTCCGGACATATCAACGGACCGGTTTACATTTCCATAGACAAGGATGTCTTGAATCCGGCTTCGGCAGCAACAAACTGGGATCAAGGTTCTCTCAGCTTATGGGAATTGGAGAAACTGCTGGCTGTTATTCTTCAGAAAGAACAGGTAGTAGGCATTGACATCTGTGGGGAATGCTCCACAACACTCAATCTTTTTGAAGAAAAACGGGAAACCGTCATGGATAGCCAGGCAAACAAAGAATTGCTCAGATTTATCCGGTCATCCTCCGGCCTTCAATAGAATTAGTTTTTTTGTTATTATAATTATCATATAAAAATAAAATAATTTAGCTTTATGGAAACAATTGTTCGTAGAATTGGACTTGTTGCACACGATGCAATGAAAAAAGACATGATAGAGTGGGTTCTCTGGAACTCGGAACGTCTGATAGGACATAAATTCTATTGTACGGGTACAACCGGTACACTAATTAAAAAAGCCCTTGAAGAAAAACATCCTGAAATCAAATGGGATATCACAATCCTGAAATCTGGTCCTTTAGGAGGTGACCAGCAAATTGGTTCGCGGATCGTAGAAGGAGAAATAGACTATCTGTTCTTTTTTACAGATCCGATGACACTACAGCCGCATGATACGGATGTGAAAGCATTGACCAGACTGGCTGGAGTTGAAAATATTGTTTTCTGCTGTAACCGTTCGACTGCGGACCACATTATTACGAGTCCCTTATTCACTGACCCAACTTACGAACGTATTCACCCGGATTACACTAATTACACGCAGCGTTTTGAAAACAAGGGAATCATATCTGAAGCAGTGGAGCAAGTGAAAAAGCGGAGGAATAAAAGTGAGAATAACATTTCTAAATGAACTGTAATAAGTAGTAGAATATTTATAAGGCTATCTAAGAAACAAGTTGTTTACATCTTTCAGAATAGGTATCAGCTGAATAGTAATCTGCTAAGTTTGTGTCAAAACGTTGGCACAAACTCTTTTATATTTTACAGTTCTGCTATATTTTCTTTTGGCTATGCTGCTTTTTCCAGGGGCAGCGGATTTTTCCGGTTGGCAAGCTTTCCTTTAAGCGTATAGCCTAGCCAGTCTGAACATGAAGAATTTCAGATCAGCCACCCCTCTAAACTGGCTTCGAAGAGCTTTGATTTTAGCATTGAACGACTCCGCTGAAGCATTTGTCAATCGTTCTTCAAAATTTTAGGGGAAATACCTAAAGATACAAAAAGCCAACTAATTCGCAATACTTTTAGTATGAATTAGTTGGCTAATTTTATAGGATTTACTGAATATCCCCTAGTTAAAACAGCTATGCACAATTCCTTTTATTCCGTTTTCAGGTATATGGCATACAAATTGTCAATAATACCATCTGCTAAGCCAATGACCGGAACATGGATATACTCAGCTTTGACAATACCTGCAATTATCAGAAATATCTCAGCGGCGGGAACAATAACATCTGCACGGTCAGTTTTCAGATTAAATTCTTCCATGCGCTGTTATACCGGCACCACGAGTGACCGTTTCTCCGGATGGTATGAATTTGAAGTATCAACATAAAATCGGATTGTTATGGAAACCGTATGTTTTGAAAGGAAGGCGTTCGAGGAATTTGCCATGAAAATCGAACGGTTCATACATAGGGTGGAGGGAATCCCCATCTGGATTTGAAAGGCGTGAAGAGGACGGCTGGCTGGCTCGACCACCAGGATGTCTGCCTGAAGCTGAAAATCAGCAAGCGCACCTTGCAGACCTTGCGGGATAACGGCACGCTCGCCTATACCAAGATAGGCAACCGTACCTATTACCTGCCGGAAGACGTGGAGCGTATCGTCACGAAAGTGGAGGACAGACGCAAGGATGCACGCTACAGGGGGCACACCATTTGAAGGAATTGAACTGAAGTATCAACAAAAGACAAATGAGCAGTATGTATAATAGAGTTTATATCGAATAATTGATTAAAGCGTTCTTTGATTTATCTTTGTGATCTAAAAAGTTCAATTGATGTATTACGACAAGATTCGCCACCGTCATAGCCAAGTGCTTGCTGCGACAGGATTAACTCCTGCTGAGTTTGACGCTTTGCTAATAACTTTCAAGTACCATTGGGATGAATATTACAGCCATTTTACCTTGGAAGGTAAAGTGCGCCAACGTATATCTTACAACAGTGTTGTCTCTGATTCAGGACAAAATGTTCTTCATATTGGTATATCTGAAGACCAATCCCCTTCAGGAACTCCATGCTATTCAGTTTGAGATGACCCAGCCCCAGGCCAATAGATGGATTCACCTTCTTTCTGAGATTCTCCGGCGTACATTGAAAACGCTTGGTGAATTGCCTGACCGTAACTCCAAACGTCTGATACACATTCTTCAAGGGTGCGAAGAAGTCTTGTTGGACGGAACCGAGCGACCTATTCAGCGTCCTTTGGATGAAGACTGGCAGTCTGCATGCTATAGTGGTAAAAAAAACTCATAGCATAAAGAATAACCTGTTATGTACTAACAATCTTCGGATTGTATGGTTGAGCTCCACATACAAAGGTCATGTCCATGACAAAAAGATTTGTGATGAAGAACCTCTTCTACTTCCCAAAGGTATTAGGCTCTGGCAGGATACAGGTTTCATCGGACACAAACCGGATGGAGTTGAAATATGCATGCCCAAAAAGAAACCTAAAGGGAAAGAGCTTACTTGTGTTGAAAAACAAGAGAACAAGCGGATTTCCGGAGTTAGGATTAAAGTGGAGCATGCCATAGGTGGTATGAAAAAATGCCGTATTGTCAAAGAACGATTCAGATGCCATAAATTCGGTTTCGAAGATATGGTGATTCTTATTGCTTGTGGATTACACAACTTCAGAATCAGTCACAAAATGAGTCATATAACAAATTAATCTATATAATGTTTAATGAATTGAAAACGAAAGACGATGCGTGGATGCAGTCCATCCACGAGCGTATCGACCGGCTGTCGGCGATGATTGACGGCATTTTCGGAGATGGCGCGGTTCCGCCAAAAGAAGACGTGTACCTGTGCGACAGTGAGGTGGCGTGTATGCTGAAAGTCAGCCGCAGGACATTGGGCGAGTATCGGAGCAACGGCACGCTGCCTTACTATGTACTTGGTGGCAAGGTCTTGTACAAGAGGAGCGAGATCGAGCAGGTGTTGGAACGGGAATATAGGAGTGTCGGCAAGGCGCGGGGAAGCGGATGAAGATTCCATTTACCTGTTTTTTACGCACTTGTACAGGCTGCGGGCATTAAGACTGTCCGCATAAAGGCTGGACGTTTGCGTGCGCCAGCCACAGACTGTTTTTTAGAGGTGAGGGAGTTTGCCGTCTGGAAAAAGAACCTCTTTTTGGACTTTGGCACAAAGTCGTCCCCTGCCCGGTATCAGACTGTAATTCCTGTATGCAATCCTTTTCTGACTGTTCTCGTAACAGTCTGTTTCAATCCTGCCTGACCTTTGTTTACTTTCCATAAAGAGACTGTACCGCCTTTGTGACCGGGATATGAAACCGAAAGATTGTTTTTGACGGTTGCTAAAAAAGAAAAATCAAAGGTGTTTTGCATGTTCCGTAAAAAATCGTACCTTTACATAAAGTGAGTTGCACATCAACGCAATTGATGCAAGTATGTAGAAACCAGAACGGTTGCCAACTCGTTACCTCGTTTTTTGATGATCCGCATAAACTTTTATTCTTAGCGGATTATGTGATTCTTTCAAAAATAATCTCTATTTTGGGAATACGGCTTTCTGAATATCGGAAATTCTATGTGCCTGCCGTTTTACATCCCCTCCCTACAATCTACAACGACATGCTATCAGAACACTTCCCCATAAAATTTCTATTTTTCCTGTGAAATTATTCTCTTATTCAAAAAAAATAGTATCTTTGTCCTATAAAAGTTGTTCATAAGTATGAGACTGTAAAGTACTGAAATTAGCACAATCTCCAAATCGTTACCTTAGACTTTTCAGAACTTCCATAAGCGTTTGTCTTTCAAATTAATCCATCAAATTGATAAGAATTTAAAGTAATTGTCGAAACCGACCAGCAGACTCTGTGTCAGGTTGATATCTTTCTGAGGAATAATAACACCCAGAGAGAAAGTACCTAATACGAAGATAAGAACAGTGATCAACGCCCCGATAAATACGGCTTTCGGATAGTTCTTAGAGGGATTTTCCACATCCTTTACGTGGATACCTCCCATCTCCATACCTGCATAAAACAGGAAGATACTGGAGGCCAGCACCAGGTTGTCGAATTTAGAGAAATCAGGGAAGAAATCACCATGGAAGTCCATGTTTGAATGACCGCCCATAGACAGGTAAACGATTCCGAGGATGATCAACAGGGCAGCCGGAAGGATCGTACCGACAATACCACCCACTTTAGCAACCTTACCAACCCAACTTAACCCCTTCAACGAAATAAAAGTAGCCAGCCAGTAAATGATCAATACCACAGCCAGCGTGTACATTTTGTTTGAAGCCAGTGTCATATCATGCGCATCATTCATCCCGATAAAGGCGATGGAAACAGCACCGAAGGTCAACACGGTAGGATACCAGATCGTACTTTCAATCCATTGTACCCAGATAGCGAGGAACCCCCATTTCTTACCGTAGGCTTCCCCCACCCATCGGAAAACCCCACCTTGTTTATCCTGGAACATAGCTGCCAACTCGGCTGCCACCAGCGACGTAGGGATCAAAAATACGATTGCCGCGAATAAGTAATAAAAGGCTGAACTTAATCCGTATACAGCCTCGGCAGGTAGTCCGCGGAGAGACACTACCGCCGTAACATTCATAATTGCAAGAGTAAAAACTCCAAGTTTTACTGCTTTTCCTACATTTGCCATGAATTTTACTGTTTAAATGTGAATTTTGTATTGTTTAGTTTCGCTTTAAATATGTCAGTAAAACAAATCGTTATTGTGTTAGTTTGTCAACAAGATGTCAAACTAGGTTAATTAACAGAATAGTGTTAAAAACAAAATCGCGGTATCCTTTGTTAGATAATCTAAAATATTTCTGTCTAAACGCCTAATTATTAAACGCAATGAAGTCTGCTTTCAATGACATTATTTACGAGAAAAGAGGAATATACGGAGTCTTGCATGTTATTATTTTGCTACTCTCCCTTTTCCTTATTGTAGTCATCTCAGTCGATACATTTAAGAACATCCCTTTCATGACACAGGGTTCCTATCTGAAGATACAGTTCTGGATCTGCATGTTCTTTATTGCCGATTTCGTTTTGGAGTTTTTCTTATCAAAACGTAAATTATATTATCTGCAAACCCACTTTATTTTCTTAATCGTATCTATTCCTTATCTTAATATTATCAGTTATTACGGAATTGAATTCTCCCCGGAAATCACCTATTTCCTGCGTTTTATCCCGTTGGCACGCAGCGGATATGCACTGGCTATCGTAGTAGGATGGCTATCTTCAAACAAGGCTTCAGGACTATTCGTATCCTACCTGACCATGTTGCTGGCAACGGTTTATTTCTCCAGCCTGATATTCTTCGTGATCGAACATAAGGTAAATCCGCAGGTCACCGGTTATGATGATGCTCTTTGGTGGGCCTTTATGGACGTTACGACAGTTGGCTCAAATATTTACGCCGTCACACCGACAGGACGGATACTATCGGTTCTGCTGGCTGCACTGGGAATGATGATGTTCCCGATCTTCACCGTTTATGTAACCAGTCTCGTACAGAACGCGAATAAACGGAAGAATGAATTATATAATGAAGATAATACGCCGCAACCGGAAGCAGCAAAACAGACGGCATCGAAACCTGCGGAAGGGGGGAAAATAACATCATAGAAAACAAGCCCGCTTCACTATAAAAGTTATCTTTGTAATCAACTTAAATCAATCATTTTATAATGATTAGAATATGAAATACACAAACATGGAAATATTAACACTCGAGAATATCAGGGAATTAGTTAGCCAAACAGAAACCGGGCAAATAGAGTTTAAGGAAACAACCGGACAATTAGAACGGGCAATGGAGACTTTATGTGCCTTCTTAAATGGAAAAGGCGGAACTATTCTATTCGGAGTTACAGACAAAGGAAAAATTATCGGGCAGGAAGTCAGCGATCAAACTAAACGCATAGTTGCAGATGCGCTTCAACGACTTGAACCTTTAGCAGCTGTTGAAATAAGTTATATTCCACTACCCGATAATTCTGAAAAGAAAATCATAGTTATCCATGTTGAAGAACAAAGATATACCCGCCCATTTACCTACAAAGGTCGTCCATATATACGAATAGAAAGTACGACTTCTACAATGTCCCAGTCGACATACAATCAATTACTCATGCAACGCGATGAGGTTCGTTTTGGCTGGGAAGCGTTAATAAATGAAGACTTAAAACAAGAAGACCTTGATAAAGACGAGATTTTAAAAACTGTACGATTAGGCATTGAAAGTGGTCGATTACCGGAATCTACAGCACTGACAGATATAACTATTATTTTGGAGAAATTAAAACTGTCTAAAAATGGGCAACTAAAAAACGCTGCAGCAGTGTTGTTTGCTGATGATACCTCCAACTATCCACAATGCCTATTGAGAATGGCTCGATTTAGAGGTATAAACAAAGATGAATTTATTGACAATCAACGCATATACGGTAATATTTTCAAACTACTAGATGCTGCAATGGCATTCTTTTTCAAACATTTATCTTTATCCGGAAAGATAAATAGTGTAGAACGGGTAGAAGAATTAAATGTTCCGGTGAAAGCTTTAAGAGAAGGTATTATCAACGCTCTTTGTCACAGGCAATACCATTCTCCGGGCGGATCTGTCGGAATTGCTATTTATGATGACCGTATAGAAATAGAAAACATAGGTACTTTCCCTACAGATATAAGCATAGAGAATCTAAAATCCGAACATCGTTCCGAACCTCAAAATCCATTGATCGCAGATGTTCTATATAAAAGAAAAGTACTGGAAAGTTGGGGACGTGGCATCGGACTAATGATAAACGAATGCAAAAGAGTAGAACTTCCGGAACCTGAATTTCATACAAACGGTAATTTCGTGTGGGTTATATTCCGATATGCTAACCAAGTTAGTGACCAAGTTAGTAACCAAGTTAGTGACCAAGTTAGTGACCAAGTTAGTGACCAAGTTAAATCACTATTATCTATTATTGGTCAAGAAACATTATTGGTTACTGAAATAATGGAAAGACTTTCACTTAATCATCGCACTTATTTCCGCAAACATTATCTGAACCCAGCATTGCAAGCCGAACTAATTGCACCTAAATATCCAAAGCCAAATCATCCCAAACAGAGATATTACCTTACTGAGAAAGGGAAAGCCATTAAATTAACTTCAGATTAAAAAGAGATAATTTACCCGCTGGTTTAATAATATAAAACCAGCGGGGTTTCATATTAATCAATTTTTTGGTAAGTGAACGTTTCCGTTCCCAAAAGAGTTTCCGGTCCTTTATCATCAATAAAAGAGTGTTCAATCGTAAAAAGCGATGATGATAGCTCAATTATTTGAACTTCATACTCTTCACCAAATCCCCAATATAATAAAGTAAGTTTGTCATCTTTCAATATCCATTTTCCATAATTATCCCAATGATAAATTGATTCATCAATTAGCTTACAATAATTATGACATGTACCATCTTCGTATAGTTCAACAATATCATATTCATCAGAAATTGAATATTTCTTAATTTCTTTATCACCAGTATTGTCCTCACATTCATAACGAATCATTACCCATTTTCCAACCAATATTTCCTCACTCAGTTCTTTATCATCATCACTACAAGAAACCATCATTAAGGTCATACACACTACAAAGAATGTCATAAATGTAAATACATGCTTTTTCATTTGTTTGAAATTTATTATGCTATACCCTATTATAGCAATGATTAATACAAACGATACCTAGGGTTGTGTATCATTTATTCATGTTTATATACAATATTAGAGCAATACCTTATCCCTGTTAAAACATCTTCCAAATAAGCATAATAATAGTAACAGGAATAATTAATAACATATTTCGTTCCCTTTTCTTTACCTAATATACCCAAATCATCATTTACTACTCGTCCGAAACCAGAAGTAAGAGGAGCATAAAAGTATAATGTAAAAACATCGTTTCTCGTTATATTATAATCCACAGCTATCTTATCTTTATCTTTGGAATAATAAGCCGATAATTTTATATCTCTTCCCACACTCTGAACCTTCATCTCATCAAAATAAACAAATTCAGATCCCACTAGAGCGTAAGCACGAATATAATAAGTAGTACCAGCAGCCTCTTTAAGTTCACATGTTACTCTACCAGATTCTTTATTTGGATTCAAGGTACTACCTTCTGTCGAATCAAAAACTGTCGGATTCGGTTTTGTACTCCAACAATATCCCATTTGTCTCATTTTAGAAATATATTCCTTATCTAAAGTAAAATCAACAATAATTTTATCCTCATAAACTTCATATATCTTTGATTTTATTGTAGCAGATGGAATATTAGGCACATCGGGAGTAACCGGATCATCGGGGGTATCGGGATCATCCGGATCTACAGGTTTATCCGGATCTACAGGAGTGGATACTGATTTGACTTTTCGATAGGTCATAATGTAAGTATATTCCATACTGCCATCAGAAAAAATACCATGGTCTTCAAAAGAAAGTACAGACGAACTTAATTCTGTTATAGTTACAGTCCTTCTGCCTTCACCATAATAGAAAAGGGTTAAAGCATCTCCGCTCAACTTCCAGCGACCGGAATCATCCCAAGAGTCACAAAAATTACGGCAATAACCATCTTCCTGAAAATTTATAATATCGTATTCTTCAGATGTGCTGTAATGATCTTCTTCATATTCTTCATCATCTTCATAAATAACATGAGTTAAAACCCAATTACCGACTAAAAGAGACTCGTCATATGTATTTTCATGTTTATTATTACCTTCATCATCTTTACTACATGATAGCAAAGAAATAACTAAAGACATAAAAAACGACGCAATAAAATAGAATTTACACTTTCTCATTTTTATAGAATTATTATGCTACAACTTATATAAATGTTGTAGCGTTTGATTACTCAGTGATGACAATAAAAATTAGATTATTAAATAGCGTTATCATCAATCGTGAATGCACCTGATGATTTATATTCGTCAGTTGTAATATCGTATATACGATAGGTACCTTTTTGAGGACCTGTAAAAACCATTTCTACACGTCCTATATACCCACCATAACTGATATAATCACCTAAAGGAAATTGATACCTTATTGAAACCCAACATTCAGCCTTATTATCTCCTGTTTTTGTATAATCAAACGTCGATTCACCATAAGGAATAGCACCATTATTAATTACAGCAATAATATCACCTTGTGAGATAGCTACCTTAAAAATCAATTTAGACTTACTATTATAGAATTGAAAAGAATGTCCTTCTGCTATTTTTAAAGCATATCCATCTTTTTCATTTCCATAATCGTTATCCTCATCGTCAGAACATGATGTCCCCAAAAAAGAGACCAAAAGAATAAATAAGAAACCAATCAAATTCTTGTACATATTCATAATCTACGTGTATGTTTATTTACATTTAACATATTTTAGGCGCATCGACTCACCAACGTTGGCGAGTAAGGCTAGCTGGAGTTGGCGAATGAAAGTCGCTACCGTTAGCGAGATTGTATCGCCAATGCTAGCTAGCCATAGTCGCTAAAGAGGACGAGCCGATACATTGTTATTCTATTTCAGGACGATCGCCGCCACCGCCTGATGGCTGACTACCAACATAGAGCAATACCGGAAATAGATAAGTACGAGGTTCTTTCACCAGCTTGTTGCTTGACCCGTATTGGGTAACGATACTCAACGTGTATTCGCCATCTTCGAGGGTTGGCATCATGACGGTTAGTTCAGAAGGATTGTTATGAACTAGCAACGGACATTTCTGTGCAGTACCGCCTGTTTTTGTAAAGAAAATACCTATGCTGGCATCATCACCTGCCACTTTGATATTAGAGCCGCTGATAACGGCAGGGGCGGAAGAAGTGAGTTGGGTATTCATTTCGCCGGTGGTAGAATCGGTAATCGAATTGATGATTGGGCCCGTGACAGCAGGGCGGGTTTCAATCACTACGTTTTTCAATGTGTCACGCAGTAATTTACCGGGTACATAACTGGCGGTGAGTTTGTTTTTAGAAGGGTCGAAAGCTGCTTTTTCACCTTCGAAAGGACCTGTGAGGTTCGCCATGTACTGGCCTACACCGTCAACAACGCTTTTACCTTCGGCAATAGCCGTTACCTTTTCCTGATCGCCCATGCCCAGGATATACTCGATTGTATCCAATCGCAATTCAGAACCTCTTGCCAGGATGCGTTCGGCAATCTGATGGTTTCGTACTGTTCCTGTAATACGGGGCTTCGCTGTGTAATCGCCTTTTCGCTCCGTGACGGCGTTGTCGTAAAGATCGGCAGTCAAAATGATTTTTTCAGCCATAATAATAAATAATTAAGCCTGTTGGTTGGACAAGGCGTTACCTGTGTGATCAGTAACCTTATTTGTGAAATAAGGTATCAGTTTATCTTATGATTATCATAACAGAGAGTAACTTCCTCCCCTCTCGAGAGGGGGTAGGGGGTGTGTAAATTGTTGTACTAAAGCACGAACTACATAGATTGACGCGGATATTTAACTGTTTTATCTGTGATTTTCTATCTGGATAGTCTTTATTTAGAGTATTAACACACCCCCTGCCCCCTCTCAAGAGGGGAAAAGATACCCTCCGCCCCGCTATGTCCATATCTCACCAAAAACTGCCTGAATCTCACCTTTTTGCCTAAATTGTCCCCCACCCACTTAATTATAAGCAGATAAGTTTGTCCTTGTTTAAATAAAATCCCTATATTTGCCCCGTCCCCACACTAGTATAAACTTTGTTTTTCACAGCTTGTATCAAACGGGACAAAACACCCTTATTTCACAAATAAGGTTACACCCTCACTCCTACCAGGACATCCAATCCTTTTGTAATAATCTCATTGGCTGAATTGAGTCTCGACTGATCGAGTGCAGCCAGATAGTGACGTGTCGTCCGCTCCGATGTATGTCCGAGTGCCTGGCTGATGATGGCTACCGGTGTGTCGTTGTACAAAGCTGCCGTCGCCCAGGTATGCCGAAAGACGTACGAGGTGAGGCAAACCGGGACGGAAAGGCGCAATCCAATCTCCACCAGACAACCGTTGTAATGGTGCAATGCCTGTTTATAGGCCTCATGTAGCCGTTCGCCTTCCGCCTTTTCGGGCAACACAGGAAAAAGATAGCGGCTGTCGGACAATACATATTTATCAAATAGCCGTTGCATGCCGGGAGTAATACCGACACGCACCAGAACCCCCGTCTTGCAACGGTTGTAGACCAGTTCATTATCGACAATATTATCGCGGGTAAGGTGTGCCAAATCGATGAACGGCATCCCGCAGGCAAGGAAGGAGAAAAGAGCGAAGTCCTTCGCTGCCTGTAATTCCGGTTCGGCAGAGAGGTCCATCCGAGCAATTTCTTCCATTGTCTGAATACGGAGGGCGCGTTTGGCCGTTTCCTCCTGCCGCAGGTTGAGGTGGGCAAAAGGCGAGAGGCGGTCGGCCGGCGCCAGTTCCTCACGGACAGCAGTGTGATAGATAGCACGGAAACTGCTGAGGTAACTGTTCACCGAATTTGTTTTCAGATGTCCCAGTGCCAGAAGCCAGTCATAAAACCGGTCTATCATACCAGGGGTTATCGCGTCAAACGAAAGTTTGTCGGTCCCCCAAAACCGCAGCAACCAGTTGGAGGAAGCGCGGTAAAGATCGGCGGTCGAATATTTGCCCGCCTTGCGTTTACGTTTCACCAACGCATCGGCGTAGGTGAAGAAGGTTGTTGTCATAAGCATAATAATAGTAACTATAGAAAGAATCTGAATTAAACCGTATTGTATATTAATTGAAAATTATACCTTTGTTGGTATAGTTTAATAATCAAAATATATTAATTATGAAAAACAAAGAAGAATTCCAATTAATCCAAAACAAGATTTATGAAATAAGAGGACGTAAAGTCATGATCGATAGCGACCTGGCTGAATTGTATCAAGTCGAAACACGCGTATTAAATCAAGCAGTAAAGCGTAATATAGATCGATTTCCCGAAGATTTCATGTTTCAATTAACAAGTCAGGAATGGGAGAATATGTCATCACAAATTGTGATGACATCACATACCAAACGCCCAAAATCAGCTATTCCATTTGTTTTTACCGAACATGGTGTAGTAATGCTGTCAAGTGTACTTCGCAGTAATATCGCTGTACAAACAAGTATTCTGATAACACGTGCTTTTGTTGCTATCCGACAATTAATAATTGATACTCCTGCAAATAAAGTACAGGAACTTCAACATGAATTGAAAGAACTAAAAGAATACATTGAAGAAGTATTTATTGATTACAACGATATAAACGAAGATACCCGTATACAACTGGAATTGATAAATAAAACATTAGCAGAATTGCAGGTACAAAACAAACTGTCCAATAAACCCCGTAACCCGATAGGATTTATTAAACCTAAATAACGAAATCTACAAAACGCATTCTATTCATATAAAACAAGCCTCCCGCCCTTTGAACGAGGGGCGAAGAGGCTTGCCAATTAAAAGAATAAACTGTTTGTTATTCAGTTATTGTAACCCGGTCGCCATTGAAAATGGACAGACCCAGTTTATTCATTATATATTTGATGGCCAATTGTGCTTTTACAGAATTACCCGCGCTGTCAATTGGAGGGGCAAAGGCTGAGATACCGAACAGGCCGGGCATCACTCCCATCACACCACCGCCTACACCTGTTTTTGCAGGGATACCGGAAGTGTACAACCAATCGCCGGTATGTTCGTAGAAACCTACGGTGGCAATCAGCGAAGTAATCTTCGGTGACAATGAACCGTCGAATATCTGCTTTTTGGATACCGGGTTCAGGCCGTCGTTGGCAATCGTTGCTCCGCAGACAGACAATTGGGCAGCTGTGATTCCCAACGAACACTGGCGGGTATACAGGTCGAGCGACATATCCGGGTCATCGTAGATACGGTTGTAGTTCTTCAGCAACCAGGCAATGGAGCGGTTGTTGAAGTTGGTAGCCGATTCCGATTTGTACAATTCGTCGATCAGCTGAGGCGCACTGCCGCAAAGGTCGGTAATATTGGCAACGATGGCATCCCATTTCTTAGCCGAGTCGCCTATTGGCTGAACCATACTACAGGCAGTGATTGCACCGGCATTGACCAACGGAGTAGACGGATGGTCTTTCTCCAGCAGGATAGCCATGATGGAGTTGAAAGGTAGTCCGGTTGCATCGGCACCAATCATTTCCAACAATTTCTGTGCACCGTACTGGCGCAATGCCAACACAGCGGTATGTACCTTTGAGACGGATTCTATACCGAAACGATATTCGGAATCGCCCAACTGGATAAGTGTCCCATCCATCAGGCAGATACTGATACCGAACAAGTTCTTATCTATATTTGCCAGATAAGGAATGTAATCGGCATTCTTACCGCCTGTGTTCGTCTTGAACATTTCATAGGCTTCCTGGGCCACTTCTTTTATTTGTGAAACGGAAATCTTTTTATCCATACCCAAACAAATTATTTAGTTGATTTAGGACAGCCGGTATGAGTGAAGACAGAGCCTTTTACAGCCTGTTGTCTGTCCTGTGCGATACGGGTAGGGGTCGGATATTCCAGTTTTTCCAGGTCGGTGATCGCATTGCTGATGTCGCCCAGCAACAGGTCTGCCATGTCGCGGCTGAAGCCCTGACGGACAACGATACGCATAACTACCCAGTTTTCGAGGTTTTCAGGCAATGTATAAGCCGGAACCATCCATCCGCTCTGTTTCAGTTTATCCTGCAAATCGTACAGTGTCCATTTGGCAGTCTTAGCATATTCCGGTTTCAGATACCAGATAAACAATGGGTTCACAACATCTTTACTGTAGTTCTGGAACGGAGCCATCTTGCCGATTTCAGCATGCAGGTAGTCGGCTACAGCCATACTGTTCTGCTGTACTTCCTTGTAACCCTGGAATCCGAGACGGATGAACTGATAGTATTGTCCCAAAATCTGAGCGGCAGGACGGGAGAAGTTCAAACCAACCTGAGTGATGTTTGCACCTAAATAATTTACACTGAAAGACATGGAGCCCGGCAAGTATTTTTTATCTTTCCAGACAACCCAACCCAGACCCGGATATACCAGACCGAATTTATGGCCGGAAGTACTGATGGAAAGTACCCATTTCAAGCGGAAGTCCCATTTCAGTTCCGGTTTCAGGAACGGCAGGATGAAACCACCGGAAGCGGCATCCACATGGATAGGAATGTCGTAGCCTGTCTTTGCATTATATGCGTCGAGTGCAGCGTCCAATGCTTCCACGTCGTCGTTCAGACCTGTCCAGGTAACACCCTGGATGGGGACGATACAGATGGTGTTTTCATCACAATACTTCAGGGCTTCCTGCGGGTCGAGCGTGATGTGTTCCTGTGTCAGGGGCACCTGGCGCATTTCGATCTGCCACAGCTGGGCGAACTTTTCCCATACTACCTGAAAACCGGCAGAAATAACGAAGTTAGGTTTGTCGGTCGGTTTGCCTTGAGCCAATCTTCTTTCACGCCAACGCAACCAGGCTGCAACACCACCCAACATACATGCTTCGGAAGAACCGATAGCCAAGGCTCCGGCTTTCCACTGTGCCTGTTCGGGGCTGTTCCACAGGTTAGCCATGATGTTGATACATTTAGCATTCATCACAGCAATACGCGGATACTCAGTTTCGTCGATATAGTTGATGTTGATTGCTTCGTTCATCAACTTTGTTGCATAATCATCCATCCAGGTGGTAACGAATGTAGCCAGGTTCAGACGGGGCTGTGTCTGGGCGAAAGTTTCGTCTTTTACCATCTGATAAGCAATCTCCGGAGTGGTCGGACCATCAGGGATTACATCTACTGGAGCGGGATGCAACATTGCATTCGAGCCAAAAATCGCGGTTTTGGCATCACCTTCTCTAAAACTTGAATCTTTCATGTCTTTTTGTTTTTAAATTATTAAGAATTGGCGCAACCGACATTCGTGCGTCGATTTGTAGTGCAAAAACAGCCTCTGAAAAGAATTGTTCTTCGATTTTGGTTAATGAGGGAATATTTGGGGTTTATTAAAACAATGTTATTTAAAATGAGAGAAAACAGTAATAAGTTCGTTAATGGCACGCAGATGACAATTCTGTTAAAATGAACATTCAGCCATAAGAATTGTTTTTTGTCTTATAAAACAGCTATTTAATTATGAGAATAAAAACCGGACAGGGGACGATACCCCTTATTACATTAATAGGTATATGGTCGATTTCGGCGCTGAATGCGCTGCCGGGATTGGCAGTCTCTCCTATCCTGGGAAAATTGTCCGCCATATTCCCCCACTCGACGGAGCTGGATATACAAATGTTATCATCCCTGCCTTCGCTGCTGATTATACCTTTTATTATATTATCGGGGAAGCTGACGGAAAAGGTCAACAATATCTGGTTGTTACAAATCGGATTGAGCATCTTCGCCGTCAGCGGGGTATTGTATCTGCTGTCAACCAAGATGTGGCAGCTGATTGCAGTGAGCGCCTTGCTGGGCGTCGGTTCGGGATTGATTGTTCCGCTATCGACCGGCTTAATTTCACGGTTTTTCGTCGGGGCATACCGGACAAAGCAGTTCGGTCTGAGTTCTGCCATCACCAACGTTACACTGGTGCTGGCAACCATCCTGACCGGTTATTTGGCGGAGGTGAACTGGCATCTGCCGTTCCTGGTTTATCTATTTCCGTTGATCTCGATCGTACTGTCGTTCTATCTGAAAAAGAATATCGATCCCCTACCCGTCCATGCAACAGTTTCGGAAAAAGACAAAACTGTTACTGCTGATCCCGCATTCGGAAAACTGGGCATACAGGTTAAACACCTGATGCAGATCATGGGGTTCTACGGGCTGGCAACTTATTTGGTCATCATAGTCAGCTTCAACCTGCCCTTCCTGATGAAAGAATACCATTTCACCAGCGGTAATTCAGGTATCATGATCTCGCTGTTTTTCCTGGCTATCATGGCTCCGGGATTTATCTTGAACCAGATCGTCGACCTCCTGGGCAAAAAGACGAAATTCTATTGTTTGCTCTCGATCGCTCTAGGTATGCTACTGATCCTGATTTCAAGAACGGAATGGCTGATCGGCTTAGGCTGTATCTTTACCGGATTTGCCTATGGCGTTATCCAGCCAATCGCTTACGACAAGACGACCCGCACGGCTATTCCATCGAAAGTAACGCTGGCGTTAGCTTTCGTGATGGCTATGAATTATCTAGCTATCCTGTTATGCCCGTTTATTATAAATGTATTCAAAGATATACTCCACATAGAAACACAACAGTTTGCCTTCATATTCAATATGATCATTGCACTGGCTGCTGCTGTTTGGGCTTATATCAAACAGGATTCGTTCCTGTTTAACGATAAAATATAAAAGAACGCTAAGCTTATGAAGAATAAAAAGACAGAAGCCAACCTGAGTATGATCGTATCCAAAACCTTCAGCGGTTTGAATGCGAATGCCCTCAAATATCTCCTACCCTTATGGATTGCTCCGCTGACAGGAGTTATGTTTCGTTGTGTATTCGCTGCCATTGTGTTCTGGATCATCAGTATATTCTGGAAACAGGACAAAACAACCCGGCGGGAGAAGATAACCCTGTTCCTGCTGGGAGCGATCGGATTATATGGTTTCATGTTCTTTTATTTGCTTGGAGTCAGCAAAACAACACCGGTCTCCAGTTCGCTGTTCAGCAGCCTGCAACCGATTTGGGTATTCATCCTTTCCGTCATTTTCCTACGGGAACGTATTACGACGATGAAGATAATCGGTATCGCGATCGGCTTGGGCGGCGCACTGCTCTGCATCCTGACGCAGAAAAGCGACGATTTGGCTTCCGATGCTTTTACGGGTAATATGCTCTGTTTGATCAGTTCTATAGCCTATGCTGCTTATCTGATCGTAAGCAATGTAGTATTGGGAAAAGTCAGTTCACTCAATATGTTACGCTATAGTTTCCTCGGAGCAGCTGTTTCCTCTCTGATCGTGATGGCTTTTACCGGTTTCGACGGCCATCTGTTCAGTCATTTCGAATGGACGCCTTTCCTTGTCCTGATGTTTGTCCTTATCTTCCCCACCACAATCAGTTATCTACTCATTCCGATAGGCCTGAAATATCTGAGTACTACGCTGGTTGCCCTCTACGGCTACATTATATTGATTGTTGCCACCATCGTCTCCCTTTCCATCGGGCAGGACCGTTTCAGCTGGTATCAGATGATCGCCATCGCACTGATCTGTTCGAGCGTCTATTTCGTTGAAATAGCGGAAAGCAAGGATAAAAGATAATTTTTTTCTCTTTCTTTGTAACAACTTATTCTTGATTCCCGTCTACCTTATGAAGCCTCTCCGAAGTGCGCACGAGGAAAGGCCGGAACAAACAGAATTAGTAATCATTTAATACAATAGAAAGATGAAACGATACTTTGTTATCCTGGCGCTGATCTTGATCTGCCAGGCAGGAAACAGCCAGACAATGAACCAATTGTTCAACGAATTCTCGAAAATAGAACAGATCAACCATGTCAAAATAGGCAATATCACTATGAAACTTGCCAGCCTGTTCACTGAAACGATGGGGGTAAACGGCATCGAAGTCCTCGAGTTCGGCAGTTGTAACAGCGATGTAAAACAACGTTTCGAGAAAGCGATCAAGGAACTGAAAGACCCCGACTTCGAGACAATGGTCACCTCCAACGAAAAAGGTAGTCGCACAAAGGTCATGGTACGTATCGAAAAAGACATGATCCGCGAAATGGTAGTCCTCACCACCGGCAACAGCAATGCCCTGGTACGCATCAAAGGCAAGATCAAACCATCCGATATAGAAAAAGTGATGAAAGATCATGGGAATGGATGCTGAGAACTTCAAACGAAAGTTCCTCTCCTTCCACCCCAAGCTTTTCCGGATCGCCTACGCACTTGTTGAGAATAAAGCCGATGCAGAAGATATCCTTCAGGATGCTTACTTCAAATTATGGAACAAACGGGACGAACTGCCCGACATAGAGAATCCCGAAGCCTTCTGTGTCACCCTGGTCAAGAACCTCTCTCTCGATTTCCTCCGTTCCCCACGTGCCAACCGGCGGGAAGAAGAAATAGAAAGTGTATTTATGCTGGCAACCGATTCTTCACCGGAAAAGGAACTGGAAACGAAAGACAAGGAACAACAAATCCGGCAGCTGATCAACCGTTTACCCGAAAACCAGCGGCAGGTACTCCGCCTCAGGGGAATCAACGATTGCTCGATGGATGAAATAGAACAGATAACCGGCCTGAATGCCGTAAACATACGCGTGCTGCTTTCCCGGGCACGAAAAGTTATCAGGGAACAATTCGAAAAATTATACGAATATGAACGATAAACAGATAGATGAATTAATCAACAAGGTCCTCCGGGAGGATCAAACGTTACCGGAAGGACTTTCCGAACGGTTGGAGCAGCAGATAGATGCCTGGGCCGCCGCCGAAAAGAAGAAGACGCTCCGTTCATCTTTCCGCCGCCGTTCTCTCTATTGGCTCAGCGGAGCCGCTGCCGTAGCACTGTTATGCATAGGCATCTTCCAGTTTACTATCCCCAATGAGGAACATCAACTGGCAGATACGTATACCAATCCACAAGAAGCCGCCATTGCCGCCCAGAAAGCACTCGCTTTCATGTCTGTAAACCTGAATAAGGGAATCGAACAGGTGAACGAAGCCCAGCAGGAAATGAATAAAGTAAACGAAATACTGAATAAACATTTAAAAGATTAACAAGATGAAAACTAAAAATATATTGCTCATTCTCTTTCTGTGCTGCACAAGCATTTGCTTTGCACAGAACAAACTTTTCGACAAATATTCCGAAATGGATAACGTCACCTCCGTCTATATCTCAAAAGCCATGTTCCAGATGATGCCCAAGATTGAAACGAACGGCCTCAACCTGATGAACCTGAAAGGGAAAATAGAAGGCCTGCAAATCCTCACCACCGAGAACAACAGCATAAAGGAAAAAATGCGTGATGATTTCAAAGGGCTGATCAGTAAAGACCACCAGGAACTGATGCGGGTGAAAGACGGCAAGACACGCGCCACCTTCTATGTCAAACAGAAAGGAGACCTGATAAGCGAAATGATCATGCTGGCCGATACGGACAATAGCTTCAACGTAATCCAGTTATTGGGTAACTTCACCCTCCAGGACATCCAGGAGATCACAAAAGAAATGAATAAGTAACAAGTGGAAGATGTCATTTTACTAAGTCATAAAATCATTTTTAATACCTTATTTTACTTATAAATAAGCATCTTTGTACAGCTATTACACTTTAATTCTGTACAAAATGAAAAATAGAAGATCTTTCCATATCTCCATACTGCTTTCACTATTCTCATTGGCTATGTTTGCCAAAGGTTCTTTTTCGGTTTACAACCTGAAATGCGAACAGGAAACGAATCCTCTGGGAATAGAAAAACTCCGGCCCCGCTTCAGCTGGCAGATCAATGCAGAAGAAAGAAACTTTGAACAGGCAGCCTGGCAAATACTGGTTGCCGACACCCCCGAAGCACTCGACAATGAAAACGGCACTATCTGGAATAGCCGGAAGGTAAACAGTCCGGCTTCCATCCTGGTCCCTTTTAACGGGAAGGGGTTGGAAGCCGGGCAAACTTATTTCTGGAAAGTCAGGATATGGGATAAACAAGGGAATGCTTCTCCCTGGAGCCCTGCCAATCAGTTCAATATCGGCCTGCTTTCGGAAAAGGACTGGAGCAACGCTAAATGGATCGCTTTAGAAGAAGACAGGAAAGATGAGATTATTACGACAGGTATCCATGCTCCGCTGGTAGAAAATGCCATTGGAGATAAGAAAACGGGGACATACCGCCTGCCGCAATTCAGAAAAGAGTTTGCTGTCAACAAACAGCTTAAACGTGCCATAGCCTATGTTTCCGGGCTCGGTCATTTCGACATGTTCCTGAACGGTACTAAAGTAGGAGACAATTTCCTTGATCCGGGATGGACCAAATACGACAAATGTGCTCTTTATGTATCTTTTGATATTACCGGACATTTACAACAGGGTAATAATGCCGTCGGAGTCATGTTGGGAAACGGCTTTTTCAATATTCCGAGAGAGCGTTATTACAAGATACTGACCTCTTACGGCGCTCCTAAACTCATCATGAAGATACAATTGGAATATATTGACGGCAGTACACAGCATATCGTCTCCGACACCGACTGGAAAGTAACGGAAAGCCCCATTACCTTCAGTAGCATTTACGGAGGAGAAGAATACGATGCCAGCAAAGAACAGGAAGGCTGGAAACAGCCCGGCTTCAATGATACCGACTGGAATAAGGCTATCAATTCAAACTGGAAAACTGCATTAATCTCCCAACGCATTCCTCCGTTAAAAGTACGCGACCGAATCCCGACAGTCCGTCTCCTTCAAACAGAAAAAGGAGACTGGGTATACGACCTCGGACAGAACTTTTCCGGTATCCTCCAACTAAAGGTGCGGGCAACCGACCAGCATCCGGTCAAACTGTATCCGGCAGAGTTATTAAATCCGGACAACAGCATCAATCAAAGCGCATCGGGAGCACCGTTCTATTTTACTTATATCCCTAAAGGTAGTAATCCGACAGAATCATGGCAACCCCAGTTTACCTATTACGGTTTCCGGTATGTACAGGTGGAAGGTGCCGTCCCGAGCGGACAACCGAATCCCGAAGGACTGCCTGAAATCATCGACATCACCGGACTCCATACATGCAACTCTGCGGATGAAGCCGGTAAATTCAGTTGCTCCAACGAAATGTTCAATAAGATATATAACCTGATCGACTGGTCTGTCCGCAGCAATATGGCAAGTGTACTGACCGACTGCCCTCACCGGGAGAAACTGGGTTGGCTGGAAGTTGCACATCTGATGCAATACTCCATCCAATACAGGTATAATATGGCTCGCTTTTACGAAAAAGTAATGAACGATATGCGTTCGACACAAGCCGAAAACGGACAGATAGCCACTACCGCCCCCGAACTGGTTGAGTTTGAAGGAGGTTTCAAAGATACCCCCGAATGGGGCAGCGCCTTTATCATTTCTCCCTGGTACGTTTATCAGTGGTACGGGGACAAACAGCTTATCGAAAAGAATTATCCCGACATGCAACGTTACCTGGATTACTTGCTGTCGAAATCCGATAATTATATCATCTCCTATGGTCTGGGCGACTGGTACGATATCGGCCCGAACCACCCCGGTGAATCCCAGTTAACCAGCAACGGAGTAACCGCAACAGCCATATTCTATTACAATACGGTTATCATGCAGCAAATCGCATCTTTGCTGAATAAGTCCGCCGATGCCGACAAATACGCAGAGCAGGCTTCCCGAATCAAAGAAGCATTCAACACTACATTCTGGAACAAATCTACCCGCAAATACGACCGCGATAGCCAGGCAGCTAATGCCATCGCCTTATATACCGGCTTAGTCGAACCCGACAACAAAGAACAGGTATTCAACAACCTGATTGCCGATATCCGTAACCGCAATAATGCCCTGACAGCCGGTGATGTCGGTTACCGCTATGTGCTCCGTGCACTGGAAGAAAATAACGCATCCGATGTAATCTACGATATGAACTGCAAATATGATGTCCCCGGTTACGGCTGGCAACTGGCACACGGAGCGACCTCCCTGACAGAATCGTGGCAGGCTTACGGCTTTGTCTCCAACAATCACTGTATGCTGGGACATCTGATGGAATGGCTTTTTAGCGGACTGGGAGGCATACGCCAGGAAAAAGGATCTATCGCCTTTAAGAATATCGTCATCAAACCGGAGCCGGCAGGTGATATCCGGGATGCGGATACCTCTTACGAATCTCCTTATGGCCTGATTCATTCGTCCTGGAAAAACGATAAGAAAACATTCAGTCTCCGGGTAGAAATACCGGCAAACAGCAGTGCCTCGATTTACCTGCCGGCCAATGCTCTCGGACAAATATCGGAAAGCGGAATACCGTTACAAGAAATAAAAGGAATGAAGTTCAGCTCCCCTGTAAACGGGCGGATTAAGGTGGAAACAGGCTCGGGTATTTACAACTTTATCGTAGAAAAGTAAAAATGAAGCGATTATAGACCATAGTAAATGCTCTAAAATGTTATATTTGCGGAATATTAGGGATTTACCTTGATTATCTATCAAATAACAAACGAGCAGAGTAACGTATGAAAAGTGGAACAGAGAGGTTGAATGTACTGATTATCCTGATTGCAATGTGTTTTTCATCCGTCATTACATTAGCTGATGAAGGAGCACATAAAAACGCATCGGGGGATATGACGGATTCCGTATCCTATTCACGTCGTTTAATCCATCGGTTAGGTTTCGACGTGCGGCCGACTTATATTTTCCCTACCAATTCTTTCCTGAAAGGAGAGAATACGGAAATGGAACCCATCCGGCGGTCTGTCTCCGCACATTTAAAATACTCGTTCCAATACTATCCGAACAGTTATACAGACCGGATTTACAGAGGTTCCTACCAAGGTATCGGATTATCGGGATACTCGTTCCAGAATAAGGAAGAACTGGGAAATCCGATAGCTGTCTACGTTTTCCAGGGAGCCCGCATCAAACGATTCAATCCACGTTTGTCACTCAATTATGAATGGAACTTCGGCGCATCTTTCGGCTGGAAACCTTTCGATGAAGTTGAAAACCGGTACAATAAAGTGATCGGTTCGAAAATCAATGCTTATATCAATGCGAATTTCTATCTGGACTATATCCTTTCAAAAGAAATAGACCTGACGGCCGGAGTCGATTTGACACATTTCTCGAACGGTAACACAAGGTTCCCGAATGCCGGACTGAACACGATCGGATTAAAAATCGGATTAGTATATAACTTCAACAGGAAGGATGAATGTCTTTCCCGTCCTTTATTCCAGCCTCCTGTCCCCCGCTTTCCCCGTCATATCAGTTATGATGTGGTCTTATTCGGTTCCTGGCGGCGGAAAGGTGTTTATGTAGGAGAAGGACAAATTGCTGCCCCGGGTGCTTTTGCAGTAGCGGGATTCAATATAAACCCGATGTACAACTTCGGATATAACTTCCGCGCCGGGGTATCATTGGATGGCGTTTATGATGAGAGCGCCAATATTTATGCCGACGAATATTCTTCGTCCGACCGCTTCTACAGGCCTCCTCTCAGCTACCAAATGGCGTTGGGACTTTCTGCCCGGGCAGAATATGTCATGCCTTATTTCACGGTCGGAATAGGATTGGGAGGAAATGTCATACACCGCGGCGGTGACCTGAAAGGTTTATACCAGGTACTGGCCCTCAAAGTAGAAGTTACCCGCAGTTCATTTATCCACGTAGGATATAACCTGCAAAATTTCCATACTCCCAATTACTTAATGCTGGGTATCGGATATCGGTTCCATAATAAATATCCGACATTCCACAGATAGAAAATAAACTCCTATTATCTACAACATCCACAACTACATCATAAACACCTTATAAATAAACATCTTATGCATGATTGCAGATGATATAATATCTACAATAATCATTCATTATCTACCACTTAATGTATCATCTTTACTATCCAATGGAGAAATGGATAGGGATAAATAGTTTCTATAAGATGAAACTAAAGTTTCCTGCTTAGAAAACAAAAGTTTTATGCGGTAGAAACTTCTGTTTTGTCCTGTAGAAACAAAAGTTTAGACATCAAAAAAACGAATGAATCATCTCGGATAACGGGTGATGGGCATAGAGAAGAGAGCCAACCGAACAAATGCAAGACGGTTGTATTTAGTACATAAAAGCAGTAAATAGTGGTAGATATAACTTTATTATTGTAGATATTTTTCCATCTACAACCATACATTAATCAACTGATAAATAGTTAATTATATTAATACTGGTAGATATTGTTGTAATAATAAGAAATATTTTTTAAGCTCAATATTTAAAATTTGAACAGGATCTTTGGCTTTTGACTTCTCACTGCCTTTCTTGGCATTGAAGAAGGTATGCCAGAGGATTCCTTCAACGCCAAGTCGAACTAATTCAGCACACCATAGAAAAGAGCCAAGGATGTATTCAATAATGAAACTCCTGGCAAGAGAAAGTGCCATTTTGCTCTCAGACTATAAAAATAAGACGGAATAGGTTGATATTCCGTCTTTTTCTGTATTTTTACGACCGGATCAAGGCGACTTGTCCAGACATATTAAGAAATTAAAGAAGCGTTATGCTTATTTCTTGCGAATGAAAACCTAGGAAATTTTCAAAGCGAACAAGAATAGCATAGTGGTTCTCACGCTATAGCGTGGGCTGCTATTACTACATCTGTTCGCAAAGGTTTTCCTAGGACCTTCATTCAAAGACGTGGCATTGCAGTTCCACGCTTCGTGTTTTATAAACTAGTTTTTCAGGAACGAAGAAACTACATCAAATTAATCTATTATGGATTTATTCAATTTCTTTACTAAAAGAGAAAAGATCAAACTTTCTGATCTTTTCAACATCTCAAAAAAATGGACGGATATTTATTTGAAACAAAATCCCAAGGTTTCAAATTTCAAATCATACTATGCGGAAATACTCATGTTCAATTCATGGGCTGCCTATTTTTATTGCCATAATGAAAATAAAATACAAGATAACGATCCGAATGAATTTATCGAATCTTTATATTTCCTTGTTGGTGCTTGCGTTGATATGGAACGGTCTTATTTTGATGTTCTAATTAATGTGCGATTGAGGCTTTATAAAGGTGAAATTGAATCTTTGCTTCAATCCGACTACCCGCGCACAAAACAATACATACCTTTTCATCTCTATTGCGCATTAGAAATAAATCCCCTCAAACCAAACCCAACAATAGAAGTTGATGACGATGACATTTCTTTCGATGATGCAATGGCTGAATGGATTGGAAAAGTTTATAAGCATTGGAATTTTATAATGAGAGATATACGTGATATTACAAACTCAATAAATGAATAACACAAATGAAAATATTAATCTGCTTAATAGCTCTATTATGTAATTTCATAACTCTAAAATTACATAGTAATGTAAAAAGATGGGTACTTACTTACGACCAACCATCATATATGAGAAGCAATTCATCTTTAAGGTTCTTTTTAATCCTATCTTTAGTTATTGGTATAATAGCAACATGTGGTTTGACAGGACTTACATGGTATTGGAACATCCCAATATATTTAGTTGGCTTGTTTGCTATAGCTTTGATGAGTGACATGATAATGGATAGGAATACAGAATTTCACATGCTTTTTATTTTAGAAAATAGACCTTGGGCTTTTTATATTTGGAGCTTAACTATATTAAGCTTCATATTAGCCATCTATGGTTATAACCTGAGATAGCTCCTTACATAAGACTGAAAGAATGGTAGAAAAGAATAAGATAACCTTATTGATATCGGCAATAGCTTTGCTGATATGTTTAGCTCCTATGCCTTACGGCTATTACATGCTGATAAGATATGCCGCTACTATTCTGTTTGGCGTAATGACTTATGATTATTTTCAAAATAAACAAAAAAGATTGTATGTCATATGCCTTGCGTTAGCGTTACTGTTTCAACCTATTCTGAAAATACCGTTCGGACGTGAGATTTGGAATTTAATAGATGTGGTTGTTACTGTATTCTTACTTTGGCTTTTCTTTAGAAAGAAGGATACAAATATCTAATAAAGAAGAAAAGGAAACTTACTTACTCACTGGCGGAATTAAATGATGTTGTTTTAGAAAGATATGAGTCACAAAATTAGAAAAAAATTGAGCTATCTGTTTAGTGACTGGTTGTAACTGTCTCCCCTCTTGAGAGGGGGTAGGGGGTGTGTTAAAGCCAGTCTATAAAACAGGCTTTGTTACAGGTTCATTTGCCGTTTGCTTCAGCTGACGGATTAGTAAAGGGGCTATTTCATTGGACTTTAGTCCCATTTCTTACAGTTTTCTATCTAGGAGAAATGTGGCTGAAGCCAAAAGAGAGAAACAACTTGTAAACCGTCAGCTGAAGCAAACGGCAAATGAACCTGTAATAGTCAAGTGACTCTGATTATGGTGGTTGTATGGCGGGGATATGACACACCCCCTTCCCCCTCTCAAGAGGGGAGCCAGGTACAACCAGTTGCTATAAACAAACACTCATATCTGACAAATAATGAACCTACATATTAGCTCATCATTTCTATTTCCCTGAAATGATCTTACGTATCTCGCTCAGTTTGTTCAGTGCCTCGATCGGAGTAAGATTGTTTACATCGAGATTCTTGATCTCGTCGCGAACCTGGCTTAATACAGGGTCGTCGAGCTGGAAGAAACTAAGCTGATAGCCTTCGGCAGCAGCGGCAATCTCCTTGACTGGTTTCGCTTTTACCTTTCCTTTACCTTTTTCCTTGCAATCAATTCCTTCCTGGCGGTTTTCCGTTTCCAGTTGTTTCAGGATTTCGTTGGAACGTTTCACGATACTTTTCGGCATACCGGCCATCTTGGCTACATGGATACCGAAACTATGTTCGCTACCTCCGGGAACCAGTTTACGCAGGAATATTACCTTATTTGAAACCTCTTTCACCGAAACATTGTAGTTTTTGATGCGTTTGAAAGAACGTTCCATCTCATTCAATTCATGATAATGAGTAGCAAAAAGCGTCTTTGCACGGGCATTCGGATGCTCATGGATATATTCAACGATCGCCCAGGCAATCGAGATGCCATCGTAAGTACTTGTTCCGCGGCCCAACTCATCGAAAAGAACCAGGCTGCGCGAAGACATGTTGTTCAGGATATTCGATGCTTCGTTCATCTCTACCATAAAAGTAGACTCACCGACAGAGATATTATCGGAAGCCCCTACACGGGTAAATATCTTGTCTACCATACCGATACGGGCAGACTCAGCCGGCACAAAACAACCAATCTGCGCCATCAGGGTAATTAATGCCGTCTGACGCAATAACGCTGATTTACCCGCCATGTTCGGACCGGTAATAATAATAATCTGCTGCTTCTCACTATCCAGATACACGTCATTGGCAATATAAGCCTCCCCCAACGGCAACTGTTTTTCGATTACCGGATGACGGCCTGACTTGATGTCGATTACATCCGAATCATCCACATTCGGACGGATATACCGGTTACTTTCCGCTACTTTAGCAAACGACAACAGACAATCCAAACGACCTATCAAATTGGCATTCACCTGAATAGGTGGTATAAATTCAGCTAAACAGGTAACCAATTCGGTAAACAGGCGGTTTTCGAGGGCGAGAATCTTTTCTTCCGCTCCTAATATCTTTTCTTCGTATTCTTTCAGTTCTTCCGTGATATAACGCTCGGCATTTACCAACGTCTGTTTGCGTATCCATTCGGCGGGAACTTTGTCTTTATGCGCATTACGCACTTCGATATAATAACCGAATACGTTATTGAAAGCAATCTTCAAACTCGGAATACCCGTTTTCTCACTTTCCCGCTGCTGCACCTTCAACAAATAATCCTTACCGGAATAGGCAATGGCACGCAATTCATCCAGTTCCGCATTGATACCTGTGGCTATCACACCTCCTTTATTCAGCAAAGCGGGCGGGTCGTTATTGATTTCCTTCTCGATACGGTCACGTATTTCGGTACAGGCATTCAACTGCTCACCGACACGGGAAAGGCTCGGTTCGTCGCTGGCCATACAGGCTTCCTTTATAGGTTCGATTGCCCGGAGAGCAACTTTCAGCTGCACCACTTCACGGGGAGAGACACGGCCTACCGCTACTTTTGAAATAATACGTTCCAGGTCGCCGATCTGTTCGATTTGTTCATCCAGTATCTCCTTCACCTCCGGATGACGGAAGAAATAATCCACTACATTCTGCCGTTCCTGAATAGGTTTGACGTCTTTCAACGGGAAGAGTACCCAACGCCGCAACATACGTGAACCCATCGGAGAAACCGTCTTATCGATTACGTCCAGCAAGCTGGTTCCTTCGTCATTCATTGTACCGACCAGTTCCAGACTGCGCACAGTGAACTTATCCAGGCGCACATAACGGTCTTCTTCAATACGTGACAATGCTGTAATATGCGAAATATGTGTATGTTGTGTCTGATCCAGATAATAAAGGATTGCTCCCGATGCGACGACGCCCAGTTTCAGATGTTCTACTCCGAAACCTTTGAGATTCTTTGTTTCGAAATGTTTCAACAGACGGTCGTTGGCGGCATCAGCCGAGAATACCCAGTCTTCCATTTCAAAGGTAAAGAAACGGGGACCGAAGGCTTCTTCGAAACGTTTCTTATTATTACGCTCGATCAATACTTCCTTCGGAGAGAAGTTATTGAGCAGTTTGTCGATATAGTCGATTGTTCCCTCAGCAGTCAGAAATTCACCGGTGGAAATATCCAGCAAGGAAATTCCACAAACATCCTTACCGAAATGAATGGCGGCAAGGAAATTATTTTCTTTATGATTCAGGATATTGTCGTTGATAGAGACACCCGGCGTAACCAATTCCGTCACTCCGCGTTTCACCAGCTTCTTAGTCATCTTCGGGTCTTCCAGCTGGTCGCAGATGGCAACACGTTTACCGGCACGGACCAGCTTGGGAAGATAAGTATCGAGGGCATGATGCGGAAATCCGGCCATTTCAATAAATTGACCCGGTCCGTTGGCTTTTTTAGTTTGTACGATTCCCAGTATCTCGGCACCAATCACGGCGTCTTCGCCATACATTTCGTAAAAGTCTCCTACACGGAACAGAAGTACAGCATCCGGATGTTTCGCCTTAATATCGAAATACTGTTTCATCAATGGGGTTTCAACGATCTTTGCCACGGGATATATCTTTTATCATTTTATTTACAACCGCACAAAGGTACAATTTTTTGTGAGAGAAAATAACCTCTTCTTGTATCAGCTTCTTTATTAATTAGAAAACTTTCCTACACTTTTTAAATAAAAAATATAACTTTGCCAGCATGTCTGACAAGAAACATCTTAGAATCATGAAAAAAACTTTATTACTCGCTTCCGGCTTTATGCTGGCTGTTCCTTTTGTACAAGCACAAAAGAACAAAGACAAAAAACCGAACATCGTATTTATTTTAGCAGATGACCTGGGATACGGTGACCTGAGCTGCTACGGACAGGAAAAGTTTGAAACTCCGAACATCGACCAACTGGCGCAAAACGGTATGCGTTTCACCCAGTGCTATTCGGGAACGACTGTCAGTGCCCCTTCCCGCTCCTGCCTGTTGACCGGTACACACAGCGGACATACTCCTGTTCGGGGAAACAAAGAACTCGATCCGGAAGGACAATTCCCGTTGCCGGAAGGTACCCGCACCATCTTCCATGTGATGCAGGATGCAGGATATAAGACTTCTGCCTTCGGTAAATGGGGATTAGGTTATATCGGTACTTCGGGCGATCCTAAAAACCAGGGTTGTGAAACATTCTACGGATATAATTGTCAGTTGCTGGCACACAGTTACTATCCCGACCATCTGTGGGATAACGACCAGCGGGTGGAACTAAAAGATAATGTATTGGAAGTTCAATACGGAAAAGGTACTTATTCGCAGGATCTTATCCATTCAAAAGCACTCGATTATCTGGATAACCTCAAGGAAGACGAACCTTTCTTTATGTGGTATCCGACTATCCTGCCGCATGCCGAACTGATCGTACCGGAAGACAGTATCATTAAGAAATTCCGTGGCATGTATCCCGAAAAGGCTTACAAAGGAACAGAACCGGGCAGTCCGGCTTTCCGCAAAGGCGGTTATTGCACACAGCTTCATCCGCACGCTACATTTGCTGCTATGATATATCGTCTGGACGTATATGTGGGACAGATTGTTCAGAAGCTGAAAGATAAAGGTTTATACGATAATACAATCATTATTTTCGCCAGCGACAACGGTCCGCACATGGAAGGTGGCGCCGATCCTGATTTCTTCAACAGCAACGGTATGTACCGTGGCTACAAACGTGACTTATATGAAGGCGGTATCCGCGTACCGATGATTATCTCATGGCCGGGACATATCCAACCGGGAACAGAAACAAACTTTATGTGTTCTTTCTGGGATGTATTGCCTACATTCGAAGAAATCATCAGCCCGAAAGCTAAACAGAAAGAGATGGATGGCGTAAGCATGTTGCCATTGCTTCAAAACCGCAAAGGTCAGAAAGAACATGAATTCCTGTATTTCGAATTTCAGGAAATGAACGGTCGTCAGGCTGTCCGTCAAGGTCCGTGGAAACTGGTTCACATGAATATCCGTGGCGATAAGCCTTATTATGAGCTTTATAACTTAGCAGCCGATCCTTCGGAAAGACATAACATCCTGGACAAATATCCTGAAAAAGTAGCCGAACTGAAAGAAATCATGGTTCGTGAACACATCGAAGACCCGAACTGGCCATTGCTGAAGAAGTAAGACCATTTCGTCAACGTCAACGAAATGGTCAAAGCATTGAAGTAAAAGGGATATCCGACTCTTGGACATCCCTTTTACTTCTGTTATATTTACTTTTTTACCAACTTATGACTGCTTCTTCCTTCCGCAGTCTGTATTTCCATCACATAAATACCTGCCGGATATCCGCTATAAGAAAGCGTAACGGTTGAATTATTGCTTCCCGGTTGCTTTTTTAACAGACGGCCGTTCATATCATACAAAGCAACTTCCAGAATAGCTACAGGAGAAGTTACATAAGCTGTACCATCCACGTAGGAGACAGAGACATTCATATCCGAAGAGATTTCTTCCGTCGAAGTCGGGTCGGCAGCCACCACAATCTCGCCGGTCGTATCACCACCGCCTCTTACCCATTTCCATTCGCTGCCGTCACTGCTCTTATAAAGCAAACGGATACGGTCACCCGGAGCAATTGCTTTGGTAATCGTACAAGGTATCTCCTGCCCCACTCCGCGTTCTATCTCGATAGTGACAGGTTCTTCGCTGGAAATAAATTCTTTTGTATTTCCATCCTTATCCACAAGGGCTGCAACAAGATTACCGGTGAAATCACGGATACTCATATTTCCTACATAACCGTATTGAAGACCGAAAAGCTGGTTCTGTTCGAAATCGTCAGTCGTAGCAGACAGACCATTGAATACAGTACCCTCATTTTCACCATAGAAAAACACCAGTACGTCCTGATAGGTCGAACCTTCCACCGGCTTCATCATGCTGATGATGGCATCCTGGTCAAGGGAGAAACCACCACCGCTATTGCCACCTGTTCCCTGTTCTTCGGGTTCGAGAACCGATAGCAGGTAATAACCGTTTGCCAGTCCGCTCCAACCCCAGTTCACATGATAATAATCGGATGTATTGTATCCGTCGATAATAAACTGATGACCTTCGTTCTGATCATTTTCACCACCATAGATGACAGGACGATTATCATCCAATTCACCTTTGATGATAGACTCCCACTCAGCCGTCTGATAGTTTTCACGTTGCAATACATGAAGAGACTTATCGTATTTCATATAATTGACAAGGCCTTGGGCTGCTGTAATTGTCAGCGCACCACTGTTTCCGGGCGCGTAATTCATTTCCGACATAACACCGACATCATACATCAGAGTGGCTACATTCTGCGCCTGCTGGGTAGTGTACTGCCCGGCAGTATAAGTAGAAGGCATATTATCCCATTGGTAAGGCGTATTGAAAGTGGCGGAAAGAGATAAGCCATACGTCTGTGAAGTATAGGAATAACTGCCCTGCCCTACATCCGGCCATTTATGGTATTGCATAGCAATAGCAGTAGAAGTCGCCACACAACCGGTCGGAGTACGCTGGCTGTTTACCACCGGGCAAAGATTATTATAAGGCGTCATCTGGTCCCACAACACAGTCGTCAGTAGTACACCATCCGAACTCAGTTGCATAGTGCCCTGCCGCAACTGATTCCAAGCGGCAGTTATCTCTTTACCGGCTACCGTTTTATTTCCGCGCATCCAGTTAATCTGACGCTGATAACTGTCAAACCATGAACGCAGGTTAACCGGCATGGAATCTTTCCGGAACGGTTCCTGCATACCATATCCCAGAATAGGATAAACAACGTCATCACCGGCAACGACCACAAAACCGTTATCATTGCCCTGATTAAACACATAAAAAGTAGCATCCTGCGAACCGGCATCCGATTTGGTAGCGACTCCGCCATCCGACCAGACTAACGTCAGTTTCGTAAGCGAGGACTTGGTCTGCGGACAATTGCTTTTCAGAAAACTGAGCGCAACGCTCCGGGCCTGTTCCACATCGACAGGGGTGGCGCTTATCGACATTGTCAACAAGGCAACCAGGAAAATAAGAGTACATCTTCTCATTACTTGTAATTTTTATAGTTTAAATTTAGCTTGCTTGTCAGAGGTCGGGTTAAAGGCATTAATGGCGTTTCAAATTTATTGTCATTCAATAACAAAGAGGATGGAAAGAAGGTTCACTTTCCTCCGCAAGGAACTATAATTTCCCAGGCAGAAAACACGTGTTTCCTATGGAAGAAACCAGAGTTTCCTGCTAAGGATATTGTGACGGGGTAAAATGAAGCAAATAAGTATCCGCCGAAGCAGGCTCATTTTGTACGAGTCTTCGTTCAAAAAGAACAATAAACCCAGACCGAAGATTCTTTATGTGAAGTAAAACTAAATAAAATAACTAACTTTGTGGCTTTAAACTGAAAACGATAAAAAACGATTAGATATTATGGAGTACAATTTCAGAGAAATCGAGAAAAAATGGCAAGAATATTGGATTGCCAACGGGGTTTATAAAGTGAAAGAAAATAAGGATAAACCCAAATACTACGTGTTGGATATGTTCCCTTACCCATCCGGTGCAGGACTACATGTAGGTCATCCGCTCGGTTACATCGCTTCTGACATTTATTCCCGTTTCAAACGGTTACAGGGTTTCAACGTATTACACCCGATGGGATACGATGCTTACGGTTTGCCGGCAGAACAATATGCCATCCAGACCGGACAGCATCCCGAAGTAACTACCAAACAAAATATCGCCCGTTATCGTGAGCAGATGGATAAAATAGGTTTCAGCTACGACTGGAGTCGTGAAATCCGTACCTGCGACCCGGAATATTATCACTGGACACAATGGGCATTCATCAAAATGTTCAACAGCTACTATTGCAACGATGAAAAGAAAGCACTTCCTATCGAAAGTCTGATTGAAGCCTTCGAAACCGTAGGTACTGAAGGTCTGAACGTTGCCTGTGGCGAAGAATTAAGTTTCACCGCCGCTGAATGGAAAGCTAAAAGTGACAAAGAAAAACAAGAAATATTACTGAACTACCGTATCGCTTATCTGGGTGATACAATGGTTAACTGGTGTTCCGAACTGGGAACTGTACTGGCAAATGATGAAGTTGTAAACGGCGTTTCCGAACGTGGAGGCTTCCCAGTAGAACAAAAAATGATGCGTCAGTGGTGTCTGCGTGTATCGGCTTACGCCCAACGTTTACTGGACGGGCTGGATACAATCGATTGGACAGATTCACTGAAAGAAACACAACGCAACTGGATAGGCCGAAGCGAAGGTGCCGAAGTCAATTTCAAGGTAAAAGACAGCGACCTGGAATTTACTATCTTCACTACCCGTGCCGATACGATGTTCGGTGTTACTTTCATGGTACTGGCTCCCGAAAGCGAACTGGTTGAGAAATTAACTACTCCGGAACAGAGACAAGAAGTAGACGCTTATCTGGACCGTACCAAAAAACGTACAGAACGTGAACGTATTGCCGACCGCCAGGTAACAGGTGTCTTCAGCGGTTCATACGCAATCAATCCGTTTACCGGAGATGCTGTGCCTGTATGGATTAGCGATTATGTGCTGGCCGGTTACGGTACAGGAGCCATCATGGCTGTTCCGGCTCACGATAGCCGTGACTATGCTTTCGCAAAACATTTCAACTTGCCTATCATTCCGTTGATTGAAGGTTGCGACGTTAGCGAAGAAAGTTTCGATGCCAAGGAAGGTATCGTCTGCAACTCACCGAGACCGGACGTTACTCCTTATTGCGAATTGTCACTGAACGGATTAACCGTTAAAGAAGCTATTGCCGCCACCAAGAAATTTGTAGCGGAACAGAAGTTAGGACGTGTAAAAGTAAATTACCGTCTGCGTGATGCTATCTTCAGCCGTCAGCGTTATTGGGGCGAACCGTTCCCCGTATATTATGATGCGGACGGAATGCCTCAGATGTTACCGTTTGAAGCACTGCCATTACAATTACCGGAAGTAGACAAATTCCTGCCGACTGCCACAGGAGAACCTCCATTGGGACATGCAACCAAATGGGCCTGGGATTCGGTTAATAAAGAAGTAGTTGAAACTTCTAAGATAGATAATAAAACAATCTTCCCGCTGGAACTTTGTACAATGCCTGGTTTTGCCGGTTCTTCCGCTTATTACCTGCGTTATATGGACCCTCATAACGACAAAGGCTTGGTAGATAAACAGGTAAATGATTACTGGAAAAACGTAGACCTGTATATCGGTGGTACGGAACATGCTACCGGTCACCTGATTTATAGTCGTTTCTGGAACAAGTTCCTGTATGATATGGAAGTTATCTGCGAGAACGAACCGTTCCAAAAGTTGATTAACCAGGGTATGATTCAGGGACGTTCAAACTTCGTATACCGTATCAAAGATACCAATACATTTGTCTCTCTGAACCTGAAAGACCAGTACGAAGTTACTCCTATCCACGTAGATGTAAACATTGTATACAACGATATCCTGGATGTCGAAGCGTTTAAAAACTGGCGTCCGGAATATAAGAATGCAGAATTTATCCTGGAAGACGGCAAATATATCTGCGGATGGGCTGTTGAAAAGATGTCAAAATCTATGTTCAACGTAGTAAACCCGGATATGATTGTTGAAAAATACGGTGCAGATACATTACGCCTGTATGAAATGTTCTTAGGTCCGTTGGAACAATCCAAACCATGGGATACAAACGGTATCGACGGCGTTCACCGTTTCCTAAAAAAGCTTTGGGCTTTATTCTACGGAAATACCGACAGCCTTCAGATAACCGATGCCGAACCGACAGCAGAAGAATTAAAATCATTACATAAACTGATTAAGAAAGTAACATTCGATATCGAGCATTTCTCTTATAATACCTCTATCAGTGCTTTCATGATCTGTGTCAATGAATTAAGCAGCCTGAAATGTAACAAGCGTGCTATCCTGGAGCAACTGGTTATCCTGCTTGCCCCGTTTGCACCTCATACGGCAGAAGAGTTATGGCATGAATGCGGTCATACGACTACGGTTTGCGATGCTCAATGGCCCCAGCACAACGAAGAGTATCTGAAAGAAAAGTCAGTTACCTACGCTATCTCATTCAACGGAAAAGCCCGTTTCAGTATGGAACTTCCGGCTGACATGCCCCGTGAAGAGGTTGAAAAGGCAGCTCTCAGCCACGAAAGTTCCGCTAAGTGGACGGAAGGCAAAACACCTAAAAAGGTTATCGTCGTTCCGGGTAAGATTGTTAATATCGTTATCTGATGAAAGCTGCTCAGTTTTATAAAATTTATTTTTCAATACAGGATTATCTGATGATTCTGTTCGGAACCTTATTATATGGTTTCGGATTCAATGCATTTATCCTGTCGAATGAAATTGTTACCGGTGGCGTTAGTGGTATCTGTGCGCTGATATTCTTCGCCACAGGCGGCGCCATACCGGTATCGGTTTCATACTTTGTTATCAACGTAGTCTTACTACTGGCCGCACTTAAAATATTAGGTTTTAAGTTCCTGATAAAAACCATATTCGGAGTATTCTCCCTTTCCGCTTCTCTTTCATTTTTTGAATGGCTGCTGAAAGGAAACCCGATTCTGCACGACCAGCCGTTTATGGCTATCATGATTGGTGCCCTCCTTTGCGGAGCCGGACTCGGACTGGTCTTTTCTGCAAACGGAAGTACGGGAGGTACCGATATTATCGGAGCTATCGTGAATAAATACAAGAACATATCCATCGGACGTGCCTTGTTATTCTGCGATTTCTTTATTATCAGTTCTTCTTTCTTCCTCTTCCATAATGTGGATAAGATCGTGTTTGGTTTCGTAGAAATGATAATCAGCAACTATGTCCTCGACATGGTATTGAATGGTAACCGTCAATCGGTACAATTCCTCATCTTCTCACAGAAATATGATGAAATAGCCGAACGGATCATTCACGACCTGGACCGTGGATGTACCATCCTGGACGGTGTCGGAGGTTATTCCCGCAAACCAGTCAAAGTTGTCGTATTATTAGCTAAAAAATCAGAATCAGTATCCATCTTCCGTCTGGTAAAACAGATAGACCACCAGGCATTCATCTCGCAAAGTATTGTCCGGGGAGTTTACGGAGAAGGATTTGACCAGATAAAAACATAAAAGATTCATTCAAACAATTAAAAGCACTTCCATACGTTATATATCGTACAGAAGTGCTTTTTTATTTAGATATTTACAGATATGAAACTTGTATTCGCAACAAACAACCAACATAAGTTGGATGAAGTACAAAAAATAACAGCCGGTCATACAGAAATAGTAAGCCTGGCTGCCATCGATTGTCTTGATGACATACCGGAAACAGCCGATACCCTGGAAGGTAATGCGTTCCAGAAAGCCCGTTACGTTAAAGATAAATTCGGTTACGACTGCTTTGCCGACGATACCGGCCTCGAAGTAGAAGCGCTGAATAATGCTCCCGGTGTATATTCTGCCCGCTATGCCGGTCCCGGACATGATTCGGAAGCCAATATGAAAAAACTTCTCCGGGAAATGGAAGGAATGGAAAACCGTAAAGCCCGTTTCCGTACCGTTATAGCACTTATTCTGGATGGAAAGGAATATCTGTTCGAAGGCATAGTAAACGGTCAGATAACAAAGGATAAACGCGGAACAAGCGGATTTGGATACGACCCTATCTTTATGCCGGACAATCATACGGAGACATTTGCCGAAATGGGTAATGATATAAAGAATACAATCAGCCACCGGGCTGAAGCTGTAAAAAAATTAAGTGCTTTTTTATCTACATTATCAGAATAAATTATGAAGAAGATAATATACACGCTTATATTCTTCTGCTTGCTCGTTACTAATGCAGTAGCTCAAAAGGCAATAGGCCAATGGAATACTTACTTATCTTATTATTCAACAAATTTGGTTGCTGAAGGTAATAATCATGTATTCGGTGTAGCCAACGGTTCACTATACAGTTATAATAAAGAAGATAACAGTATATCCTATTACTCAAAACAAACAGGGTTAAGTGACAATGATATAAATAATGTAGCATTCAACCCGACTACAAATACACTGCTAATTACATATAGCATCAGTGGAAATATTGACCTGTTGAGTGATAAAGGTATCTACAACCTACCTTATTTAATGAATAATTCCAATATTCAGGATAAGACGATTAACAGTATATTCATATATAATGAATACGCTTATTTATCCACCAATTTTGGAATTATGCTAATCAATATAGATAAAAGAGACATTACAGATACCTATAAGCTGAATAAAAAAGTATATTCTGTCTGTATTAAAGATGAGTATATCTATGCTGCTACAGAGAGCGGAGTAATCAGAGCTAAATTAGATAGTAATTTATTAGATCATAATAACTGGTCTGCTTATTCTCTCAATACTTCTATATTTAATAGTAATAACATCAGAAAAATAGTTTTATTCCAAAATAATCTATGTTTCTTTGTTCAGAATAGTGGAGTTTATTACCAATCTAACGGACAGATAAACATAATCTCTCAAAACAATCAATTAAAAAATTTACTTGTCCGGAATGAAAAGCTAATTACCTATACCGGTTCCACTCTTTATATCTATTCAAATTTTACGACTAAAGATGCTATTAATGTAGAAAATATCAACGATGTTACATCCGGTAAAGATGCTAATACATTTTGGATAGCTACCGGAATAAATGGTATAAAAGGAATTAAAAAGAGCAACGAACAATATACTACTATTCTGGAAAATACAAATAATGAATTATATTCTCCCAAACGGAATTATAATTATTTTATGACCATAGAAAACAATCAATTATATATTGTGGGAGGAGGCCGTAATTCCGATCGATTAAATATTCCCGGAACATTAATGATTTACAATGGAAACGAATGGTTTAATCTCGACGAAAACGAAGTTAATAAAGAAATCAACAAACAATTTCCAGAGAATAACTTCATATTTACAACAAAAGATTACACAGGGATAGCAGTCGACCCCAAAGATCCTACCCATTATTTTGTTTCCGCTTATGGAGAAGGTGTATTAGAGTTTAGAGAAAATAAATTCGTAAAACTATACAATCATACCAATAGTACTATATCTCCCGCATTAAATAAAACAACTGAACAACAATTCACTTACAACCGAATAGGAAGTTTAACCTTCGATAAAGAAGGTAATCTATGGATGACCAACTGTGAGATAGACGATGGAAGCATCAAAGTATTAAAAGCAGATGGTACTTGGATTTCTCTGATTCATGACAAATTGAATCATGCTTATCAGGCAGATAAAATATTAATTGCTTCAAATAATCGAAAATGGATTAACTCTCCATCTCCAATTGGTATTTTCGTTTTAGATGATAAAGGAACGATAGATGACGTCAGCGATGATGAGTTCGATTCATTTACAATATTCAAGAATAATAACGAAAGTATAGAAGCTACCGGTTTCTATTGTGTTACAGAAGATAAGAACGGACAAATCTGGATTGGGACAAACAGAGGTCCTGTCTATTGTCTTAATTCCAAAGCTGAAATAAGTAAACTACAATTCTCCCGTGTCATTCGTCCGTTAGAAGACGGAAATGGAGAAGGCTATGCATTTCTGGATGGCGAACAAATCAATGCCATCGCCGTCGACGGAGGTAATCGTAAATGGATAGGAACACAAAGTTCCGGTGTATTTTTAGTCAGTGAAGACGGGATGGAAACCATCTCCAACTTTACAACAGCCAATTCTCCACTCCCATCCAACCAGGTCAATACTCTAGCTATCAACCAGCAGACCGGAGAAGTCTTCATCGGTACCGAAAAAGGACTGGTATCTTATATGGGAGATGCAACGGAAGGCAGTGAAGATTATTCGGATATATATGCTTATCCGAATCCCGTTCGGCCGGAACAGAATGACCGTGTAACCATCGTCGGATTGATGAATGATTCAAATGTAAAAATAACCGACCTGAAAGGCAATATCATTTATCAGGGTAAATCGGCCGGTGGAACATTTACATGGGATTGCAGAAGAAAAGGTGGTGGCCGTGTTGCTACCGGAATTTACCTGGTATTATCAGCAACACCGGAAGCTAAAGAAAGTGTCGTTACTAAAATAATGGTAGTAAAATAAAAAATCAGCCCTGTTATCATGATGAATAACAGGGCTGATTTTTTTATTATAAACCTAACTTCTCAGATATCTCCAACATCTTCCGAATCGGTTTAATAGCTTTTTTCTGCACCTCTTCGTCTACAAATATTTCCGGCATCTCATACTTCAGGCAGTTATAGAGCTTCTCCATCGTATTCAAACGCATGAAATTACATTCGTTACAAGCACAGGTACTATCGTTTGGCGGAGCCGGGATAAACTCCTTTTCCGGACTCTTTTTCCGCATTTCGTGAATTACACCGCTTTCCGTCGCTACAATGAACTGTTTCTTATCCGACTTGATAGTGTGCTTCAAAAGTGCCGCAGTCGAACCTACGAAGTCAGAAACCTGTATAACGGGCTGTTTGCATTCCGGGTGGGTGATTACTTCCGCATCCGGATACTGTTTCTTCAATTCCAGTATCTTTTCCAGTGAAAATTGTTCATGCACATGGCAGGCACCATCCCACAGCAACATATTACGTCCGGTAATACTGTTGATATAATTACCCAGGTTACGATCCGGACCGAAAATCATCTTCGTTCCTTCCGGGAAACTTTCAACAATCTGACGGGCATTCGTGGAAGTTACCACCACATCTGTCACCGCTTTCACAGCAGCAGTTGTATTCACATAAGAAATAACCACATGATCCGGATGCTGTTTTACAAATTCAGCAAACTCCGGAGCCGGACAACTGTCTGCCAGCGAACAACCTGCATTCAGGTCGGGAACCAATACCTTCTTATCCGGACAAAGAATCTTTGCCGTTTCACCCATGAAATGAACACCACAAAGAACAATGATATCCGCCGTTGTTTTAGCCGCCCACTGAGCCAGTGCCAGGCTATCCCCTACATAATCCGCTATATCCTGTATATCACCTGTCTGATAATAATGAGCAAGGATAACTGCATTTTTCTCTTTACGCAACTTATCAATGGTCTCCTTCAGATTTATATCTTTAGGAACCGGTGCGTCCATATATCCGATTGATTGATTCGTCAACATAGTATATCTATTATATTATTCCTGATTTCAATAGCCTATCAACAAGATTATCACCAGTCTTTATTATTGATATTCTTACTATTAGTATAGTTATTAACTTCTTGTTGATAATCTGCAAAGGTAAAAACTTTATTCATTCCAACCGAAAAACAAAAGCTAAACTTAGCTATCCAATGACAAAAAAAGGTATAAATTATTTACCTTATTCTATAGGGGCGAGCAGAGAGTTTGTCACACCTCATTATCAAACAGTTATCCTTAAAAACAGTTACAACCAGGGGTAAAAACATACTACTTTTGCCCTTGAGTTTGTCACCGTTAACATTTGAATACATTCAATAAAAGTAGCTTATTATCATCCCGATGACATTGAAATGCCATCCCGGTGTTGATGCCGCCTCACCGGGACGAGAATATTCAAAACTAATAGCTTTTATCATTAAAGCCTATTGCTTTTACGCTTAAAGTCTATTACCTTTGACCTTAGTCATAGCTATCCGGATAATAATACGAAGGTTTTAATTCTATGTTATTGACCGGATCCGGGGTATATTCACAGTTAGTCCCTTCGGGACATTCGCTGTCACTATTCTTAATCCGATGATATGAGTTAATGACATGAGGTTTCATCAATCATTAGTTATCCACAATCATATATTATATTCTTATTAATCTTTAATTTTAAATTTAAATATGATGAATATAATATCCTGTTGAAACAGTTAATACATTTATGTTACAATATTTGTTTGGAGAGTTATTAAAGTATATGAACCGGTTATCAAGAGGATACTAACATGAATAATGATATTTTAATTACTGTATATCTTTATATTATGTACTTTATTAGTTTTATGTTGATAACTGGTTGTGTGTAAAAGTTTATATCTCCGGATGGTTGTTGAAACGTGTATAACCCTTGTTAATAGCTTGTAATAAATAATGGGTTATAATTGTTGCATAATTAAAACAAGGGGGTGTATAACGGAGATTCTGAATAATGCAAGAACTTTTTTTCATTTTGTGTTCACTACTTATCAATACCTTTTCAACGGCATATCCACATTAATTCGCTACTTTTGCAACCAAAGAAAATAGCTATGCGTAAACTAAAGACAACAGAAATGAACCGCCTCACGCCGGAGGCTTTCAAGGAAAGTAAAAAGATGCCTTTAATTGTTGTACTTGACCATATTAGGAGCCTGAACAATGTCGGTTCCGTTTTTCGTACTTCCGATGCGTTCCGGGTAGAGGCTATTTATTTATGTGGCATTACAGCCTGTCCTCCTCATGCAGAGATTCACAAGACGGCTTTAGGGGCGGAAGAAACGGTCGACTGGAAATATTTTAAAGATACACACGAGGCTGTTGATAACCTGAAACAACAAGGGTATATCGTATGTGCCATTGAACAGGCAGAAGGAAGCGTGATGTTAGATAAGTTGTTGTTAGACAGGAATAAAAAATACGCTGTTATCATGGGAAACGAAGTAAAAGGTGTTCAACAATCCGTTGTTGATAACTGTGATATGTGTATTGAAATACCCCAATACGGGACAAAACATTCATTGAATGTGTCGGTAACGACCGGGATTGTTATCTGGGATTTCTTTAAACAGTTGTCAGAGTAATCCTCTTTCCACCAGGATAACGACCCGTTCCGTCATGGCATCTTTTCCTTTCGGGTCGTATTCGGATTTCAGGCTGGCTCCGAACATACCGGCAAACAGGTTCCAGAAGCCGGCTCTGAAACTACCCAGATAAGCTTTCAACAGGTTATAACTGGATTGGTTACATTCCCTGTCTATCAGTTTGATAAGTAGTTTGCCTTGCGAGAAAGTCAGTTTTTTCAACTCCGGTTTATATTCTTTGAACAAGTCTTTTTCCATCCGCTTCAGATGAGCTTGGCGGGCTTTGTCATCGGGAAGGGTTTCCATGTATTCATACGTTTCTATTAATGTTTCGTAGACCATCTTGGCATAAGGTAACGTACGTTTGACGTCGCGGACCAGTTTGTTATACTTTTGTTCTTCCCGTTTGTTTTTAAAACGAACTTGCGGAAAGACAAAGACTTCCTGCAAGTTAACAACGGCAATGGTATCTTTCCCGTCGACATACGCTCTTTGTACACCTTCGGGAAGTGTATTTATTTTCAGTTTCTGCGCCTGGCTTCCAACTGCACAGAATAGAAATAAAATCAGGATTTTATACCATCTCTTCTTTATCATCGTTTACAAAAGTAGGTGATTTACCAATAGCCTGTACCGGTTTTACAGAATTTGACTAATTATATGGAAATGATAATTTAGTTGTTAATAAGTTGTCAAGTCAATAAGAATCATTATATTTGCTCCGATTCTGATAATGACAAAACGGTATGACTATGAATATTGAATAGTATTTTGCATTAAAAGAGCGTTTATTTATTAACAACCAAAAATATCTTATCTATGAAACAATTGTTTTTATGCCTCCTGTTGGGGATTTCTCCCTGTTTGTATGCTGTTAATAACCTTCGTTTGCCCGGTGTCCGTTGTATGGGAATGGGCGAGTGTGGTGTTGTGCAATCTGCACTTTTTAATCCTGCGGTAGTTGCTTTGGACAGTTATAAGTCTTTTGATATCAATTACTTTAATTATTACGAACTAAAAGAACTGGGGACGGTGGGTTTGTCGTTCAGTTATCCGAACAACTTACTTTCTGCGGGTGTTAATATCTCTTCTTTCGGTTATGACCGATACCGGGAAAGTATGTTCCGTGTTTTCCTGGGAAAATCACTTACTGAAAAATGGACGGTCGGTATTAGTATTCAATATACATTTCTTCAGACCGAGCTGGTTGAAGAGAAGCCGCAATACTTGTCCGCCGATGTCGGTATCTTGTTTATTCCCGTTGAAAAGTTGTTGATTGGTGTGTTGATACAGGATTTTCCATCCGTCAGTATTCAGAAAAAAGAGATTGATATAGAGTATTTTATATCTTATTCATTGCAAATAGGTTTTCAATGGGAAGTAATTAACAACCTGTTGATAGCCGGAAATGCGGAGACGAATAAACAGACCGTATTAACAGGTTGCATCGGCATGGAATATCAGTTGCTTACTCATTTTTATGTACGCACCGGTATTAAGACAACCCCTCTCCTGCCTACCTTGGGAATAGGATACCGGTTATCGGGTTTTATTGTAGATGTGGCCGCTCTTTATCACCCGGTGTTGGGAATAAGTACCGGTATTGGTTTGAAGTATTGTTTTTAACGGAATGATCACTATGAAAAGATTGTTGACAACCCTGTTAGTATACCTGTTTATAAACAGTTATAACCTTAATAGTCAGACTATATATTCTGTTGATAAGTGGATGGAATATATAGAAGAAATGGCTTCTGAAACGGAAGATGAAGCACAGATTGAAAACCTGTATTCGGACCTTTCCTATCTGTCGGAACACCCTTTTGAACTGAACAGTGTGACCGAAACTGAACTGAAACGTCTGCCTTTCCTGTCTGACCAACAAATAAACAGCCTGTTGGCTTATCGTGTGAAATATGGAAAGCTGGTCACTCTTTATGAACTGAAGAATGTGGAAGGAATGGATTTTTCAACGATTTCTTTATTGCTTCCGTTTGTTTATATCGGAGACATATCGGTTAATAAGCGGCCATTTTCTGTTAAGAACATGTTGAAGTATGGTTCTAATGAATTGCAAATCAGATATGATAAGTGTTTTCAACAGAAAAAGGGATATTGTTCATATCCGGATAGTATCTTGCAGCAATATCCGAACCGGAAATATCTGGGGGAACCTTTCTATCATTCCCTGCGTTATTCGTATACTTTTGATGACAGGCTTCAATGGGGAATGGTAGCTGAAAAGGATGCCGGTGAACCGTTTTGGAATAACCATCATAAAGGCTATGATTTTTATTCGGTACACCTGTTTTTTAAAGATATGAATAAATGGTTGAAAACTTTGGCTATCGGTGACTATAAGGTTTCTTTCGGGCAAGGTCTGGTTATCAGTAATGATTTTACTCCCGGCCGCAGTTCGATAGTGGCACAGGCGGAAAGACGCAGCAATGGTTTCCGTCGTCACTTTTCAACAAATGAAAATGATTACTTTCGCGGAGTAGCTTCTACTTTAGTATTAAAACAGGTATATATCAGTTTGTTATATTCGTATAGAAAGTTAGATGCCGGTGTTGATAACTATGAAGTCAGTACATTTAAAACAGATGGTTTGCACCGGCTGGAGCGGGATTGGGAAAAGAAACATACGGTTCCTATGCAGACATACGGTGGAAATGTACACTATACGACTTCGAATCTTTCCGTCGGGTTTACAGCTCTCTCCTACTCTTTCGGAAAATATCAGGTACAACCGGACCCGAAACCTTATAATCTTTTCTATTTCCGTGGAAACGATAATATCGACATAAGTGTTGATTACATGTTTAAAACAAAGAAAATAAAGTTTTACGGAGAAACAGCCATGTCCTCAAACAAGGCAGTTGCCACATTGAATGCCATCCGGTTAACGCCTGTCTCCTATTTTTCTTTATTGTTGCTTCATCGTTATTATGACAAAAAGTATCAGGCTTTTTTCGGGAATGCTTTCGGACAACATTCATCCGTACAGAATGAACAGGGTTTCTATACCGGAATGCAGTGGACGCCGTTTGCCCGTTTCAAATTGTCGGCGTATGCGGATTTGTTCCGTTTCCCCTGGTTGAAATATGGTGTGGATGCTCCTTCTTCGGGACAGGAGTATATGGTTCAGCTGGATTATAATTCGGGAAAGAACTTTACGACCTATTTACGTTATAAATACAGAAAGAAAGAAAAGAACCGGACGTTGGAAAATGAATCGGCATTGAGTATTCTGCCTTATTCCCAGCAACGTATCAGACTGCAATTGCTTTACGGATTGCAATCGACATGGGTGTTGAAAACATCGGCCGACGGTGTTTATTATGATGAAGGAAAAGGAAAACGGAGTCTCGGATGGATGATCTCGCAAGGTGCAGGCTGGAAGCCGTCTTCTCTCCCATTCCAATCAGATATTTACCTGGCTTATTTTCATACGGACGATTATTACAGCCGTATCAATTCGTATGAGAAAAATATATTGTATGCTTTCAGTATGCCTTCGTTTTATGGGAAAGGAATCAGGTTGTCATTTTCTTTCCGATGGGATATAATAAAGAAACTTTCTCTTTCTGCTAAACTGGGACATAGTTATTATGCAGACCGCGACTTAATCGGTACGGATCAGGAAGAGATAAAAGGACATAATAAAACGGATATGTATATGCTTTTACGGTATAAGTTTTAGAAGATATATTTACAATTCAATATCTAATTTATGTTTGATGGAATCCTTTAGTATTTTAGTGAATTTTTCTGCACCGTCTTCTGATAAATGATCGCCGTCTTTGAAATCGTTATCATTGAATTGGTCATCTTTTAGAAAGTTGAAATAAAATACATTTTCGTGATTATTATCCAGTTCTTTTGCGGTGGATAATAATTGGTCGAGTTGATGCTTATCCAGATGCTCATAATAACTATGCCAGGTTGGTGTAGTGACAAGAATTAATTGAATCTGTTTATCTTCACAGAACTGAATGATTTTGTGAAGATATTTCAGATTATCATCCAAATCTTTCCGATTATTTAATGTATGTCGTTTGGCTGCTTTTATGCCACTTACTTCCAAATTATCTTTTGAAGATTTGTTTACTCTGAATCCTAAAGGAGAATATTGTGAAGTACCCTCTTTCAGATAGTCTTTTATTTTCTCATAAGTAATGCTGCTCGTTATTTCCACACTGTATTTATATTTCTCATATCCCATATAAATACCATAATATTTTAACCGGGATTTATCCGTATAATCCATTTTGTCCTGAAGTGTACAATATGAAAAAGAAAGGATAACGCATTTTAAATTATTGTACATATTCTCATATTTGGTTAATACAAAATAGTCACGTTCCAAATCCTGTGAAGAATTTGCGAAATTGAAAGCGCTGTTGGTCAGGAATAAAGGATTGACTCCCGACATACAATGTGAATTACCCAATATGAGTGTATTCAGGCTATCTGCATGCTGTGACATCCACTCGTTTTTATATTTGTAAGTGTTCGGTATTTGCCGGATAGCATATTCCAACAGGATGAACAGTATCAGGATAGGTATCAGAAAGATAATCAATCGTTTTATAAATTTCTTCATATCGTTTAGAATTGAAAATAAATGAAATCGGCCGGTGTACCTTGCAGAAAGACGATTATAAAAATCAGGATATAATAGATTCCCCAACGGATCACAGGTGATTTTATCTCTTTGTTTATCTGTAATGCATGTTCTTTGTCCCGTTGCATCCATTCAATAATGAGTAGCACTAAGCAATATATCAATGCTCTTTTGCCGTGCGGAAAGGACACCTCGAATAAAGACGGGGAAAAAAGACGTGCTAAATAGTCGGATGCTTCGCCGATGTCGTTGGACCGGAAAATAATCCATCCGATAAGGACAAGGAAAAAGGTGGAAAACATCTGTACAGCTTCTTTGAAAGAGGGTAAAAGTTTACCTTCGGCGATTACATTTTTCGTATATCTCCTGTTTTTATTGAGCAGCAAGAGAGGCATAAACAGTAAGGCATGGTAAATACCCCATAGAATGAACGTCCAGTTTGCCCCATGCCAGAGTCCGCTGATAATGAATATGATGAAAGTATTTCTGATTACTTTTGCTTTCTTGCAACGGCTTCCTCCCAACGGGATATAGATATAATCGCGGAACCAGGTGCTTAATGAAATGTGCCAGCGTCTCCAAAATTCGGAGATGTCTCTTGAAAAATAGGGATAATTGAAGTTTTTCATTAAATCTATTCCGAATAACCGGGCACATCCGATAGCAATATCCGAATAACCGGAAAAATCTCCGTATATCTGAAAAGTGAATAAAAGACCGCCGAGTAAAAGAGTAAAACCACTCTGATACTGATAACTGCCCCATATTTCATTGACTGCCATCGCACAATTATCGGCAATGATCATCTTCTTAAAAAATCCCCATAACATCTGTCGGCAGCCGTCTATTGCCTTACTGTAGTCGAATGTACGTCGTTTATAAAATTTGGGTAACAGATTGGTGGCCCTTTCTATGGGACCTGCCACCAGCTGCGGAAAGAAACTGACAAAAGCGAAGAATGCAATCGGATCATGACAGGCGGATATTTTCTTCTGATATACGTCGATACTATAGCTTAAAGCCTGTAAAGTATAAAAACTAATACCTACGGGAAGAAGTATATCCAGTGTTATCCAATCCGGTTCAAACCCTAATGAATGTAATGCAGCTTCAATATTAGTACTGAAGAAATCAAAATATTTGAACGTTCCCAGGATACCTATATTGAGTAAAATATTGATCGTGTTGATTATCTTCTGTTTCTTCCGGTTGTCTTCGGCCCGTTCGATGAGAAGTCCGCTGACAAAACAAAAGGAACTGGTCAGTATGATCAGAGAAAGAAAACGTATATCCCACCAGCCATAAAAGATATAGCTTGCTGTTACGACAAGGAAGTTCTGCCATTTCAAATGCTTGTCTGCTAACCAATATACAATGAAAACGATCGGCAGGAAGCAAATGAATTCTATGGAATTAAACAGCACAATATAAAATATTGCGTCACTGATTCCCTGAAGTGACAATTGTTATAAAAGAAAACGCAGGAATTTACCGGCTTTTATCGTATCAGCAGTCAGTCATCACAGTTTACAGCACACAATAAGGCACCCTGGTATATCACTACTTACCCATAACAGGTAATGTGAAATACTAGTGTGTCGAAATTCTATAAACTATGAAATATAAACTGAAAAGGATAAAGCCGGACGCTTTCTATGATAAATGAGAGTGTGTCAAAATTCACTATTCTGTCATCCCGGACTTGATCCGGGATCGCATCCTACACAGATAATCAATGTTTAGGATAAGATGGCGGATCAAGTCCGCCATGACAAAACAAAATTTTGACACAGCCTCTAGTCGCAAAAGTAGTGAAACATAGCTTATTGCCTATTTAATTAATAATAAATTATGTTTTAATAAAGCAAGGGTGACGATCCTCTTTTTAGCTTTTCATCCTTGGTAATTATAAGGTCTTTTGTAGCTTTGTATCCGTAATTCAGGAAATATTGTCCTGTTCTTTGTTATATAGAGAACTCGATAGATAAAAACGTATTAGATATGTCAACGATTCTTTTTGATAAAATAGTGTTCGGCCCGGTACATAGCCGGCGATTGGGTGTTTCTCTGGGTATGAACCTGCTTCCTGTGGACGGCAAACTTTGTTCTTTCGATTGCATTTATTGCGAATGCGGACTGAATGGGGAACGGCGTACACGTACCAAATTGCCGACCCGTGCAGAAGTGAAGGAAGCATTGACGGAAAAGTTATCGGCTATGCAGGCCGAAGGAATTGCTCCCGATGTAATTACTTTTGCCGGTAACGGAGAACCAACCATGCATCCGGAGTTTGAAGGTGTTATAGAAGATACGATTGCCACCCGCGACCGTTTCTTTCCGAATGCCAAAATTGCTGTCTTATCCAATTCAACCATGTTGCATAAGGAAGGAGTATTCCGGGCATTGAATAAAATTGAAGATAATATACTGAAACTCGATTCTGTGCTCGACAGCCGGATACAACAGTTGAATGTTCCCAATTCTCCTGCTTTTACATTCGATAAATTGCTCGGACAGTTATGCCGTTTCGAAGGAAATCTGATTATCCAGACTATGTTCCTGAAAGGCGAAGTGAACGGTGAATCAGTGGATAATACAACCGAAGTAGAAATAACCGGCTGGCTTGAAGCCTTGAAGCAAATCAAACCGAAACAGGTAATGATCTATACCATCGACCGTGAAACTCCATTGAAAGGACTTAAAAAAGTTTCCAAAGAAGCATTGGACGCAATAGCCGACCGGGCACGGAAAGAAGGGTTTGACGTGACGGTTTCCTATTAAAGAGATGAAAGGCGTTTCTCAAAACTATCACAGGGATAAAAGAACTATCATACTATCATATTTTTATATAATATACATATAATCAATATGTTATCCTATGATAGTTCCTGTTTTCAACTATCATTTACCTATCATGCAACTATCATAGTCTTGTCCTGAAACCCAATATATGCTTCTTATTTTACTGAAGTATATGACTTATTTTCAGAGAAGTAGTTACTTATGTTGTTCGAGACCCGGGTGTCGACAATGTTGAGACCCGGGTCTGGGCACAGTCTACATCCGGGTGTAAAACAGGCTGAAAAGGGCATCTTGAGAACAAAAAGTATGTATTCCTGTGAGATTAGTCTATATATTTTCGCAAAACATATAGAAGGGAAAGCGATATATAAGTGCAATTATATCCTATTTGCAAAGCCTTTTTTAGGTCCTAAACAATGTTGCTTAGTTAAAATATAGTCCAAATGATGGTTTTATGACAGTATTATGATAGTTGAAAATGGTAACTATCATGGAGTAACATATTGATTATTTGTATATTATATAAAATATGATAGTATGACAGTGCATTTGATGAAACATTATTAGGAAACTCCAATATAGAAATAATTGAACTATCTGCTAATTATAGGATGAACCAATTAGTGACGGTGACTTCAGGCTGTAGGCCTGTAACAAACTAGCCCAGGGTTCTAACCCTGGGTTCCCTTGAATCCTTCTCTTTCTGAGGTACCCTGTAGGGGTGCGACAAGACGAAAAGGGTTGATATTTAGCTTGTCCCGCCCTTACAGGGCGGAAAGGCAGGAGCGAATTTTCATAAACCCAGGGTTAGAACCCTGGGCTGGTTTGTTAAAGCCTTACAGGCTTACATTGACACCGTAAGAGCGGTTCGCGAACCGCCCCTACCAACGACGCTACATTCAATTTTGATAATAATAGAACTAATTGCTCTATTCATTGGCCAATTAGTAAATTAGTTCATTATTGTTTGATGCCGCGAACGGTTTTGAAAGTCTTATCATTGCTTAGTTTGAAGAAATAAACACCTTGCGGGAGATTACCTGTCTCTATCCATTCTGCCGGATCGGTTAATTTCCGGATAAGTTTTCCGTCGGATGAATAAATTTCAATGTTTTTGACTTGCTGGTAATTATTTATCTGTATCCGGTCTTTGAATATTGCAGGGGTGATATGGAAATCGGTTGTTTCCTGTATACTCTCCGTATTTACATTTGTTTCTGCTGTAGCTGTGGCTGCTCTGCTTTCTTTTGAATCGTATAGAGCAGAAACACTGTAGTCATGCTTGCCTCCGGTGACATTTTTATCTGTATATTGTAATGTGGAAGCGGCGACAGAAGCTAATAACATCTGGTCTTTGTATATGTTATATCCGGTAATAGCTGGGAAAGCCGGAATCTGTATATCACTGTTTGTTGTGGGAAGGGGAAGTGTCAGCTCACCTTCTTCGGAAGTGACGGTAGCAGACAGGATAAAATTAATATTGAATTCTTCATCCAGCAAATATTCCCATTCGTTTCCGTCAAAAGATACTAGATTTCCTTTTCCGTTAACGGCCGGACCGTTATCTACGAAAGCAGGATAAACCGAGCGTCCGTATTTTCTGGCATAGATGGAAATGATCAGATCCTGGTTGGCATCAATCGTATAAGGTGTTTTCAACTCTATTGTGTTGGACCGGTTGGCCGTCAGATTGGTTATTTCCTGTTGATAGGTCCGTTCTCCTTGTTTGATAAAGATGGCATAATTCACACTGTAGACAGGAATGAATTTTACGTTTACCAATTTCTTTTTATGTATGTTTATCAATTCTTTAGACTCCCATCTTTGACCGAAATAGAAAGGAGTGCCATGGTATCCGATTTGTGCGGCCGAATTTTGTGTACCCCAGCCGATCAACTGTGTATATACAGGTGCATTCCATTGAATAAGAACATTATTGGAAGAAATGGATTGGGCAGTAACACTTGTCGGTGACTTGTAATTGAACAGGCTCCCCTCCTCTCCGGTTTGCGACAAACCGGGAATTGTTGTAGCACCGGTGTTCAACGGATCGAGCCAGATATCCATGCGCCCGGTATCAGCCCGGCTATATTTATCCCAATGGAAAGAAAATTTGCCGTATAAGTTATTCCCGTTTGTCAGGCGGCAAGTAGAATTGCCGCCGGTCAATGTACCAACTATCTGCTTATTTTCATTGAAAAGCGGCGAACCGGAGGAACCGCCTTCCGTGATACTGTGTCCGTTGGTCGTTTTGTCGAAAATGACATTCCAATGGGCATCGGGAGCTCCGGCAGTGAATGTATTATCTATCCAGGTCGTTGTCTTTACCGGGTGATCACCGAAGGTCGATATTTTCATATAATCGCCGGAAGGATGATGAATATTCACTCCGGATGAGGCAGCTGTTTCACTTCTGTCCCAACCGTTGAAATAGACATTATATTCTGCCGGGATCTTGTCGTTCAGTAACAATAACAGTCCGTCGGAACCGTCCTCTATCGGAATACTTACAATCCGCCGGCAGCCGGTCATTGTTTTATGTCCGGCTATCGGCGAAGCGTTTTCGCATCCGGTATGTTCAAAATGGAAATAAAATACCCATTGGTTTAGATCTGTTTCCGAAGCAGTCGTTCCGTTATCGTAATCTTGTGTACAATGGAAAGCCGACAATATATAAGGTTTCATGTCTTTAGCCGTGTTGTTCACCAGTGAACCGGAACAGAGGTATCCGGCCTTCCCTATTTTCTCAACCATCATACAAACGCCGTTCTTTTCGTTTTGCCACTCCTCTCCTTCTTCGCAGTTGATATTGACCATGCAGGAACCGGAAGTTTCCGGGCCGGTACTCCGTAAATCAGTAGTCACATACAGATGATTGTATCCGTATCCTACCTGATTAATGGCTATACGGGCTTTTTCGTCCGAAACAGGCGGTTCGTATTCGAGAATGATATCATCGCCGGCCACAAATTCCGTAGCAAATGATTTTCCGTCCGGATTGGTTTGCGAAGTATAGGCTCCCAGTAAATGAGTCTTTTCTGCATTGTATATGAATAGTTTTCCGCCTTCCGGCAGGTAAAATGTTTCATAATATAACATTAAGGCAATCGCCCCTTTTGCCTGAAGGCGAAGCTGCCAGATTCTTTCTCCACTGGGCAATACCCGCCATTCTCCGGCATTCTCCATATTCAAATCCGTATCTATCAATGCAGAAACAGCCAGAGGTGCTCCCTGGCTTACCCGCCATTCATCGACTGCTATCCTGTCTTCCACACTGAAATTTACCGGTATCTGAACAGCCGGTTGCCAGCTTTTCAACGGGTTTTGATAGTTGAAACTAACCGGTTTTCCTCCTTCGCTTATCTGCGATTTTGCTTTGCCGGGGCAAAACAGGAATAAACAGATGATACTTATATAAATGCAGTGATAAAACAGTCTGTAACGATTCATTATAATTTGATGTAGATACGTTTCTTATATAACCAATATCCCGGTATCCAGTTCAATACGACAAACAAAATAGCCCATGCCAACGAACCTCCGAAGTTTCCGAAGAGCGGGACCAGGACATCTGCATATACATACGGTGTCACTCCGCATTTATCGAGTACCACTGCAAATACATCTCCCTGTACATAGAGATATAACGGATTAATCCCGAAAGATTCGAAAAACAGCGACCATTTCTTTTTGCCGTTTATGTCGATGATCCAGATCAGAAACGCCAGAAACAGCGAGCCGAATCCGCAAGTGGTCAATACAAATGTACTGCTCCATAGTTTTTTATTGATCGGGCAGCCGTAACTTAGCAGGAATCCCAGGAACAGAATAATTGTTCCAAAGATAAACAAATTCCTGATAATTAATTCATTGTTCTTTTTACAGTCGAGAATCATTTTGCCCACATAGAAACCGAGCAATACATGCCCGATACTTCCCAAGCAACTCAACAACCCTTCCGGATCAAAGGCGATGCGGGTTCCGTCTGCCAGATAATCATGGTACATATGCGTATTTCCGAACAGTGCACGGTCGACTATTGCAATTATATTATCTTCCGACAACGTCTGGCTGCCGGTAGCGGCTAAAAGTATCCAGTAAAACAGCAGTATTCCGGCTGCTGTCTGTAAAATATATTTATGCTTAACGGATAATCCGATCAGTGAGCCGATCCCGTAAGCCAGTGCTAGCCGTTGCATAACTCCCAGGATACGTAGGTTTTCAAAATTGGAAAATCCGTTGTAGCAGAGATGTCCGAATAAATTCAAGGCAAATCCGACCAAGAAGATCAGCACGGTCCGTTTCAGTACTTTCGTAACGCTTTCTCCGGATAATTTGAAGTCGTATTTTCGCAATGAAAAGAACATGGAAACTCCCATAATAAACATAAAGAACGGGAATACCAGGTCGGTAGGAGTGAGGCCGTTCCATGATGCATGCCGTAGCGGAGCATATACATACCCCCAGCTTCCCGGATTGTTCACCATGATCATCCCTGCAATTGTAATACCTCTCATTACGTCCAGTGAGAGCAGTCTTCCTGATTGTGCCATAATTTTAGATTATTCGGTTATGAGACGCAAATGTAATTAAAAAGAACAGGATTATATAGAGAATAAAACGGAATAAGAATTAATATATTGAAGGTGGATTAAGTAAAATATCTCTATCCTATTGATAGGGGTATTTCTTGTTTTTCATGTCTTCACAATAGTGAAAACGGAAAAGATATGAAACGATTGTTGTTATGGATGGTGTTGTTGCTCCCTGTTGTTGCCGGGGCAAAAGAGGAAGAGGCATTCAGGAGATGGGAATTTGCTCTTTCAGGAGGGTTGAATAATAACTACTCCTGGGAGGTGGAGCCGGCGTTTACTTTTTTTGTTTGCCGGTATGTCGGTATAACAGGAGGTGTTAATTTTACGGGACAGTTTTACGACGAATATTATTCCGGATCTGCTCCGGGAAACATGAGATGGTATATCGGTTCGGATGAATCGAATGTAAAACGGATACTTTTCCGTCCGGCTCTCCGGTTGCGTACACCCAATATAAACAGGTGGGGAGATCGTGACCTGAAGGTGACGTTCAATATGGAACCTGGCGCATATATGGTTGTTCCTGCCAACGAAACGCTTCGGGTGGGTTATGAAAATGAAAAACAACCCACTTCGGCTCTGTATACGGAAGATATGACTAACCTGAATGGGGATTGGTTGTATTGGAATGTAAGGAGTTTTATGCAGATCGAGGTAGAAAGCTGGGTATTTTCAGCTGGATATACCATTTCTAACTATGATGTGTATGGCGGTCGCCGTAACCTCGTGATTGAACGAAAGCCGTTGAACGATATGCTATGGAAAAAGAAGATGACGCATTCGTTCTTCCTTTCCATAGGCATTCAGTTTTAGAATTTATTTTACAGCTTCTTCCGCTTTCCTGACAGCTTCGTTGATGTTGGAACAGATATTGTCTGGTCCGATCTTCTTGTCGAATCCGGATTTGGTCAATACCCGGCGTACATCTTCGTTTACTCCGGATAAGATCATATGGATATTTTCTGCTTTCGACAGACGGAACAGGCTTTCCAGGTTATGCAGGCCGGTCGAATCCATAAACGGGACTTTGCGCATGCGGATGATACGTACTTTAGGTTTGTCACCTATGATCTTCATCACATCGTCGAACTTATTAGCTATACCGAAGAAGAACGGGCCGTCGATTTCGTACACTTCTACGCCTTTCGGTAAAGTCAGCACTTCTTCATCATGATGGATTTCTCCTTCATCGGACAGGTCGATCTCGTCTTTGGAAACAGACACATGCGTCGTTTCCGCTACCCGTTTCATAAACAGGAACATGGCAATTAATAAACCGATCTCAATGGCGATGGTCAGGTCGAAAATAACGGTCAGGAAGAATGTGACCAGCAAAACAGAAACATCGCTTTTCGGATTCTTCATCAACGAACGGAAGGTACGCCATTCGCTCATATTATAAGATACAATAATCAACACCCCTGCCAGGCAAGCCATCGGAATATGCTTGGTAAGCGGTCCGAGAAATAACAGGATCAGCATCAGTACGACTGCATGGATAATACCGGCAACAGGTGTACGGCCTCCGTTGTTGATATTGGTCATTGTACGGGCAATTGCTCCGGTAACGGGAATACCTCCGAAAATGGGAACAATGATATTGGCGGCTCCCTGGGCGATCAGTTCCGTGTTCGAATTATGCTTATCTCCCGTTACACCATCGGCTACAGTTGCCGAAAGAAGTGATTCGATAGCCCCCAGCATGGCGATGGTAAAAGCCGCAGGAAGCAGGAGATTGATTGTTTCCATATTGAAAGAAATAGCTTCCGGTTGCGGGAGGGAAGCATTGATAGTGAAACGGTCGCCAATGGTTTCAATACCAGTGATACCCAGATGATTGCGCATAATATATACGATGACTGTCATGACGATAATAGCAATCAACGATCCCGGTATTTTTTTGGAAAATCGGGGAGAGACGGCAATAATAAGTATACTGACAATCCCTATTACGAACGACCATGGATTGACCGTATGGAAATGTTCGAAGTAAGCAATCCATTTGGAGATAAAATCGGCCGGTACTTTTTCCATCGTCAGTCCGAACAGGTCTTTCATCTGTGTGGTAAAAATGGTCAGTGCGATACCGCTGGTAAAGCCGACAACGATCGGGTAGGGGATGAATTTAATGACTGTGCCGAGTTTTAATGCTCCCATAATTACCAGTATGATACCGGCGATAACGGTTGCAATGGCAAGTCCTTCGATACCAAAATTCTGTATGATACCGTATACGATGACGATAAATGCTCCCGTCGGTCCCCCGATCTGCACATTGCTGCCTCCCAGAAAAGAGACAATGAACCCACCGATAATAGCGGTGATCAATCCTTTTTCCGGACTAACTCCCGAAGCAATACCGAATGCGATGGCAAGCGGAAGGGCCACAATGCCCACAATGATCCCCGCCATAAGGTCTGCCATGAATTTTTCCTTGGAATAGTTTTTCAGCGCCGAGATCAACTTGGGCTGAAAATCAAATTTACGTTCCATCTTTCTGCCTAGTATGTTAAATTTTGATGCAAAGATACAATAATATTTAGCGTAAAGCATAAAATATAGGATATATTGTAATGTCGACATTGCAAATGTGGTAAAAATTGTATCTGTATCTGTCCTGAACTTCTGATTACTTGTCTTTCGGGAGAAAAGTAATAGATGTTATTTATCTGTGGATAGATATATTTTAAGTAAAAGAATGAATTAAAGTCTTAAACATTTTCCTACTTTTGAGAGTTATTTAAATAAGGCGATTTTACAAACTCATTTTATACTACATATATAATTAGCATTATGGAAAAAAGTATTAAAGGTACACGTACCGAACAGAATTTGCTTAAATCATTTGCCGGAGAATCTCAGGCAAGAAGTCGTTACACATTTTTTGCAAGCGTAGCTAAAAAAGAAGGTTACGAACAAATAGCCGGTGTATTTATGGAAACAGCTGAACAGGAAAAAGAACACGCTAAACGTTTCTTCAAATTCCTGGAAGGTGGTATGGTGGAAATTACTGCTTGTTATCCGGCCGGTGTGATCGGCACAACAATGGAAAATCTGGCTGCTGCTGCTGACGGCGAAAATGAAGAATGGGCTGACTTATACCCTGCATTTGCTGACATCGCAGAAGAAGAAGGTTTCAAAAACATTGCTGTTGCTTTCAGAATGATTGCTAAAGTAGAAGCTGAACACGAAAGACGTTATCGTAAACTGCTGGCTAACTTGACAGAAGGCAAAGTATTTGAAAAAGACGAAGCTATCTTCTGGCAGTGCCGTAACTGCGGTTTCGTGATCGAAGGCAAGAAAGCGCCGATGAAATGTCCGGCATGCGAACATCCGCAGGCATATTTCGAACCGATGAAGCAGAACTATTAAAATCTGATTTTAATTAAAAAAATTAAGCGTCCTTATCCAATATATTTGGGATAAGGGCGTTTTTTATTTGTATTCATGCGAATAAAATATATCTTTACCAGCCATTAATACTTAATTCTAATTTCTTCTGAATAGTTGGCAGAATGAGCATATCGATAAAAGACCTAAATAAGGTGTATCCGAACGGAAACCACGCCTTGAAAGACATTAATCTGGAGATACCTACGGGCATGTTTGGACTGCTCGGGCCCAATGGTGCCGGTAAATCTACATTGATGCGTATCCTGGTTGCATTAATGGAACCATCGTCAGGACAGGTGAATATTTGCGGATACGATCTGTTCAAACAGCGGAAGGAGATCAGGGGAATATTAGGTTATCTCCCGCAGGATTTCCGTTTCTTCGCCAAATATAAGACACATGAATTTCTGGATTATGCGGCCCGTTTATCAGGCATGACAAATGGCAAGCAACGCAAGCAGGCTGTGGATGCCATGCTGGAAAATGTCGGTCTCTTTGATGTGCGCGAACGGTATGCGAATAAACTGTCGGGCGGTATGAAACGCCGTCTGGGTATTGCCCAGGCATTGATCCACCATCCGAAGGTGATAATTGTGGACGAACCGACGACTGGGTTGGACCCGGAAGAACGTATCCGTTTCCGTAATCTGCTGTCGGAAGTCAGTGAGAATGATGTGACGATTATTCTTTCCACCCATATTGTGGGAGATATATCCAGTACCTGCAACTGCATGGCGTTGATGAATAAGGGACAGGTTTCCTTTTACGGTTCTCCGCAGGATATGCTGAAACAGGCGGAAGGGAAAGTATGGCGCATTAAAGTGACAAGTGATGAACTGCACGAGGTGGATAAGAAATATCCTGTTATCTCTACGATTCCTTCCGGTTCCGGTTGGGAAGTGCAGGTGGTGGCCGACGAGATCGAAGGGTATGAGGCTGAATCGTATCCTCCCAATCTGGAACATGCTTATGTATATTATATGGAAAATAAATTGAACCTTTGGACCAATGATTAGTAACCTTTTACTTTACCCCCTATGTCGTTTGTCAACAATATACAATCGGTAGCAAAATACGAAAGCAAGATATTGATCCGAAGCTGGTTCTTTAAGGTGTTTACCGTGCTGGCTCTTCTGATACTCGGATTCTTTGACTTTGGTATGTTGGTTGCCGACAATGGCGGAGGCATGTGGATGTTGAAAGCGCTCCCTTCCAATCTCCCTTACCTGAACCTGCTTTTACTGAATACCGGGCAGGCAGTCATATCGATATTCCTTGCTTCGGAGTTTTTGAAAAGGGATAAGAAGCTGGATACTTCGGAAGTCTTTTATGTCCGTCCGTTGAGCAATGCGGAATATGTGATCGGAAAGATATGGGGAAACCTGCGGGTTTTCCTGATACTGAACCTGATCGTCATGGGAATGGCTCTGATATTTAATTTTATAGGATCGGGCATGTCGGTAGACTGGCTGTCGTATCCGGTTTATTTCCTGCTGATAAGTATTCCGACACTGATCTTTATCATCGGATTGTCCATCTTCCTGATGCTGGTACTGAAAAATCAGGCGCTGACCTTTATTATCTTATTGGGATATATCGGGTTGACATTGTTTTATATCTGCGATAAGTTTTATTACCTGTTCGATTATATGGCTTATAGTTTGCCGCTGGTTAAATCGACTATCGTGGGCTTTACCAATCTGGAAGTTGTATTGAATCACCGGGCGATCTATTTCTTTGCCGGACTGGCTTTTATCTTTTTTACGATCTTTCTGTTCAGGCGGTTGCCCAATTCGTCACGCAGTAATTATCCGTGGCTGTTCCTTTCGTTCTGTATGCTGCTGATAAGTGGGGCGGCCGGATATAAACATGTTCATTCCATCCTGGGAGAAGGGGAGGTGCGTATCCTTTACACCGAGATCAATAATAAGTATGTGAATACTCCCAAGATGATAATCAATCAATACGATATATCACTCGAACAGCAACCGGAACGGGTGGTTTCGGAGGTGGAAATGAAAGGGATGGCTTTGCAGCCGGCGACTGTTTTCACTTTTTGCCTGAATCCCGGTTTGCAGGTGGAGGAAATAAAAAGAGGAGGGAAGCCTCTTGATTTCAAGAGGGATAATCAGATATTGCTGGTCGATTTCGGTGAGGAGGTTTTACCTGGCGATACGGTATCTTTCTCTATCAGGTATAGCGGGAAGATCGACAGCAAGTTCTGTTACCTGGATATTCCGGCAGAGATTTTGCAGAAAGAGCGCAGGGATTTCCTGTTTAATATAGATAAGCAATATGCATTTCAGACACCGGATTATCTGTTGTTCACTCCTGAAACATACTGGTATCCGCGTCCCGGAACCTCCTACAGCAATGTGAGTCCAGACTGGCAGCAGACTTATTTCAGCAAATTCGGTTTGCGGGTGAAAACGCTTCCGGGTCTCACTCCGCTTTCGCAAGGGGAGGGAGTGAAAGGAGAGGACGGCGTTTATTCGTTTGTCTCCGAATATCCGGCACAGGCAATTTCCGTGATTGTGGGTAAGTACAAACAGCAAAGTCTGGAATCGGACAGTACATTATATAGTATCTGGCACATTGAGGGAAACGATTATTATACGGCTACTTTCGATTCCATACTCGATACCATTCCCAGCTTTATCCGTAATATGAGAGATAATCTGGAACGTAACTATAAACTGAGTTATCCGTTCAGCCGCTTCTCGATCGTGGAAGTGCCTGTTCAGTTCTCCACCTATACCCGTGCCTGGTCGCAGGCTCAGGAAGCTGTACAGCCCGAGATGGTCCTGTTCCCGGAAAAAGGATGTATGTTCGGCCAGCTGGACGTGGACAAGATGTGGCGCAACCAGGTGAAATGGTCGAAGCGGGGAGGACGTGAGATAACGGAAGAAGAGGCAAAGATACGCACGCTGAACAACTTTTTCTGGATATTCCAGCGGCCGGAAGGAAACTATAATTTCTCTTCCAGCGGCCGTGGTAATTATAATATCAGTTCGCAGGCAAACCCTTATTTCCTGTTCCCGCAACTGTATAATTACCGTTACAATATCTTTTCCCCCGAATGGCCGGTCGCTAATACTGCGATTGAGTTGTATCTACAAAAGAAATCGGATAACTATGGCTGGGAGCGTGAGATCAATGGCATCAGTAACAATGAAAAAGCCAGCCTTCTGATGGAAAAGCAAACCTTTAAGGAGTTGCTGGGTAATGTGGAATACCGTGATTTACTGGAGAATATTATCAGTTTAAAGACTTATCGGTTGTTTGCTATTCCTGAGATCAATATCGGGGTGAATGCATTCAGGGATTCGCTTTATACATTACTCGAACGGAATACTTTCCGGAACATCCAGTTTGAAAGCCTGCTGGATACATTAGGAATGGTCAGCCGGTCGGATATCCGGTCGGGATTGGAGGAATGGTCGCATCCTACGCCTCTGCCTATTTATAGTCTGGGACGACCGGAAGTGACAAAAATCACTAACCGGGGGCAGGAATCTTTTGTCCTGAAAATGCAGGTCAGCAATAATTCGGATTATGATGGAATTATACATATCGATATTCAGGGAGTCGGAAGAAGCAACCAGAATGATATCGATCCGCGTACCAGCCGGAAGATTCCGTTGGAAGCTCATCAGACAAAGGAACTGGTATCCGTTTGGGAGGATGCTCCCCGTGATGTAACCGTCAATACCTTGATATCCGGTAATTTGCCGAGTGTGATCAATCAGCCTGTCGGAAATATCAGACAGGAGAGAAGGCAGAATATAGATGCAGAAGGCGATTTTATAATTTCCGCTTCTTCTTTCGGGACGGAGGGAGAAATTATTGTGGATAATGAGGACAGTACATTGTTTATCCTCTCTGCGCCGGATGTAGTGGGGTTGTTACCCAAATGGCTGGATAAGGTTGAGGATACTTCGTTCAAGTATGCGGGTGTCTCGAGTTGGCGGCCTCCGTTGGAGTGGACGGCAACCACCAATGCAAATTATTACGGTAAATATATCCGTTCGGCGTATGTGGTAAAGAGTGGCAATGGTAGCCAGACGGCGATGTGGAAGATTCCTGTCCCGTCGGAAGGTACCTATGATGCCTATTATTATGTGAGTAAGGATAACGAACTCCGGTATAATGACCGGGCCCAGGGGGAATATCGTTTCAGGATCAGGCAGGGGGAAGAAAGCGAAGAAGCGTATATCGACCTCCGGAAAGCGAATGAAGGATGGGAACAGCTGGGCGTCTATTATTTTGTGGCCGATACGGCTTACATTACCTTGACGAATGAATGTAAATTAAGAAGTGTAACGGCCGATGCCGTCAAACTGGTAAAACGATAATCATTAAAACAGTCTACTTATATGCAAAGAGAGTTAGTATGGATGAAAAAGATGATCCTTGTGGTTGTTCTCCTGTCGGGAATCCCTCTGTTTTCCCACGGACAACTGTCGCTGACCATCGAGAAGGCATTGGATATAGCAGAAGAGAACAGTCCGACCCTGCGCCGTTCGCACATGAACCTGGACCGGTATCAGGAAACGCTGATAGCCCAGCGGGCTTCCCTTAAATCCAAATTCTCACTGAACCTGAATCCCCTGGATTATAGTAAGAACAGGAGTTTCGACAATCGTTTGTCGCAATGGTATACAAACGAAAAACTCAGTACCAGCGGAACTTTCCGGGTGGACCAGCCTATCTTGTGGACGGATGGTGAGATTTCGTTGATAAATACGTTCGGCTGGCAGGATAATAATTCGAATATCGACGGCGACAAGAATAGTAATAAGGCGTTTAACAACAACCTCTATCTGCAACTCTCGCAACCAATTTTTACTTACAATAAGCGGAAGATGGAGTTGAAACAGATCGAGTATGATTACGAGAATGCCCATATCAGCTATGCTCTCCAACGCTTGAATACCGAAAAAGACATCACCAACCAATTCTATAGTGTTTATATGGCGCAAAGTCAGTTGGCTATTACCCGCGAAGAATTGGTGAATGCCCAGCAAAGCTACGATATTATAAAGAATAAGGTAGAAGCTGACTTGTCAGCCAAAGACGAACTGTTTCAGGCGGAACTGAACCTGGCAACCGCCCGCTCTTCGGTAGAAGAACAGCAAGTCTCCCTGGAGAATGCAAAGGATAAATTAAAACAGGCGTTGGGTATGAACCTGGATGACGACTTGATGGTTTTTGCCGAGATAGATATCAAACCGATCGATGTTAACCTCCGGCAAGCGATAGATCACGGTCTGCAATCGCGCCTGGAGCTTCGCCAGCGGGAAATTGAAAGTGATGAACTTGGTTTCGATATGATCAAGACGAAGGCACTGAATGAATTTAAGGGAGATATCTCACTCTCTTTTGGTTTGATAGGTGACAACAAACGTTTCCAGAATATCTATGAAAACCCGACACAGAACCCGCGGGTGGCAATCAGTTTTACGGTGCCCATCTTCGACTGGGGAGAAAAGAAGGCCCGTGTCCGTGCGCAGAAAGTGGCTCAGAATATCAACAAACTTGATTTCCATGAAGATAAAGTCGATATCGAATTGAATATCCGCCAAGTATGGCGTAGCCTGGAAAACTTACGGACACAGATAGAGATTGCCGAACAGAACGTGCTGAATGCACAGCGTACATACGATCTGAACCTGACCCGTTATCGTGAAGGTGATTTGACCGGAATGGAAATGAGTCAGTTTCAGACACAGTTGTCGAATAAGAAGATCTCTTATACACAAGCCCTGATCAATTACAAGATCGAATTGTTGAATCTTAAAATACTTTCCTTGTACGACTTCGAGCTGAATGCTCCGATCGTTCCGATGAAAGACTTTATATCAGAAAAATAATTAGCCATGAAACAGTATAGTCATACCTTTGTATCTCTTGTATTACTAGCCATAGTAACAACCGGTTGTAACAACCAGCCGCAGAATCCTCCCAGCGATATAGCCACACCGGTTTCGGTAACAGAACTGAAAAAAGGTTCTATCAGTAAACTGATTAACACGACCGGGACGGCACAACCTACGTATGGTGTCGATCTTAACTCGGAAATGAGCGGTTTGTACAAACTCCAGATCAACCCGAAGACAGGAAGACCTTTCAAACTGGGCGACCTGGTCTCTAAAGGACAGCTGATTATCCATCTGGAAGATAAGGAATATGAGAACGGTATTGCCATAGATGCCAAGGAATTGAGTCTGGAAATAGCGGAACAGGAACAGTCGAAACAGAAAGCCCTTTATGAAAAAGGCGGTGTGACCCTGAGTGAAATGCGTAATACCGAAGTGAAAGTGACGAATGCCCGTTATGACCTCGAGAATGCCCGGATCAATCTGGAGAAGATGAATATAAAGGCTCCTTTCGACGGTGTTATTGTCGATCTGCCTCATTACACGACTGATGTGCGGGTAGAACAGGGAAAACCGATGGTGGGTATTATGGATTATGCCCGGATGTACATGGATGTCAACCTGCCGGAAAGTGCCATCAGTTATGTTAAATCGGATCAGCCTGTATTTATTACGCATTATACATTGCCGGAAGATACATTGAAGGGAGTGATCAGTGAACTTTCGCCGGCTATCAGTACGGAAACACGCACATTCAAGGGAAAAGTGCTGATACAGAACAATGACCTGAAACTGCGTCCGGGAATGTTCGTCAAGGCGGATATCGTCGTTGACAGGGCCGACAGCGCTATCATTATTCCGAAAGACGTGGTACAATCCAACCGTCGCCGTAAATTTGTGTTTATAGTGGATAAGAATACGGCTATCCTGCGGAATATCAAGACCGGAATGGAAGACGAGAACAATATCGAGGTACTGGAAGGCCTTCGCGAAAACGACAACCTTGTCACCAAAGGCTTTGAAACAATGAAGGAGAACAGTAAGGTGAAAGTACAGAAATAGAAAAATGTGAACCGATTATTATGAAGAACATTGTCAAATTTGCGGTAAGCAATCCGGTCACTATTTGTATGGTCGTGCTGGCCATCCTGCTGTTGGGAAAGATTTCCTACGACCAGCTGAGTGTTGACCTGCTGCCCGACCTGAATAATCCCCGGCTGTTTATCGAGTTGAAGGCCGGCGAGCGTCCGCCGGAAGAGATCGAGAAGCAGTTTGTGAAGAACATGGAGTCGATGGCTATCCGTCAGAGCGATGTCACGCAGGTTTCGTCGGTTGTTAAAGCCGGTTCGGCCCGTATCACAGTGGAATATACCTGGACAAAAGACATGGATGAGGCTTTCCTCGACTTGCAGAAAGCGATGAATCCGTTTGCCCAGAATAAAGATATCACCGAGTTGAAGATCACACAACATGATCCGAACCAGTCACCGGTTATCCTGATCGGAATGTCCCATCAGAATATAACCGATATGGCGGAGCTCCGGAAAGTGGCGGAAAGCTATATTCGCAACGAACTGATCCGGTTGGAAGGCGTTGCCGAGGTAACGTTGTCGGGACAGGAGGAGAGTACCCTGACAATCCGCACCGATCCTTATAAACTCGATGCTTTCGGTCTGAAGATAGAAGATATTGCTTCCCGTATTGAAGCAAACAATCAGAGCATATCGGGAGGCCGTGTCAGTGAACTGGGCTTGCAGTATCTGGTGAAAAGTTCCAGTCTGTTCGGTTCGGAAGAAGATTTCGAGAACCTGATAGTCGGTTATAAACAGGTGGCTAAACAGGAAACAGGCACGAATGCTTCCGCCGGTGCGGCAACGGCTTCGGGCAACAAGGCTCCGCTTTTCCTGCGGGAAGTCGCTACCGTAACTTTTGAAAATGCCCGCCCCGACAATATTGTTCGTATCAACGGCAAACGTAGCATAGGACTTTCGATCTATAAAGAAATGCGTTATAACACCGTGAAGGTGGTGGACGGTGTATCCCGTCAGCTGGGTGTTATCGAACAGGCGTTGCCCGGTTATCAGTTTAAAGTGATAACCAACCAGGGTACGTTTATCAAGAATGCGATCGGGGAGGTGAAAGACAGTGCCGTGCTGGGTATCGTCCTGGCGGTTGTCGTGCTGTTCGTTTTCCTTCGCCGGTTCGGGACGACGCTGATTGTCAGTATGGCGATTCCTATTTCGATTGTCGCTACTTTCAACCTGATGTTCTTTAACGGGCTTACACTGAATATTATGACGCTCGGAGGTTTGGCTCTGGGAGCCGGTATGTTGGTGGATAATGCTATTGTCGTTATCGAAAGCATCTTCCGGAACCAGGAGAAAGGGTTGTCCATACGTGAAGCGGCTATTACGGGAACGTCGGAGGTGGCGGGGGCTGTTATTGCCTCGACACTGACGACTATTGTGGTTTTCCTGCCGATCGTTTACCTGCATGGGGCGTCGGGGGAATTGTTTAAGGACCAGGCCTGGACCGTGACGTTCTCGCTGGTGTCGTCGTTGTTTGTGGCTATTTTGGTGATACCGATGTTGTATGACAGGTTGATGAACACACCCCCTGCCCCCTCTCGAGAGGGGAACCGGATACCATCGGATGCTAAAAAAGAAGCTGGTAATGAGACGGGAAGAGGTATTCAGTTGTTAGGGTACAGCAATTTGTTACGTAGCCTGATCGGGCATCGCTGGATTGTCATTTCGGCGGCAGTCGGGTTGATGGTGCTGACGGTTTTTCTGCTTCCTTTCATTGGGACGGAGTTTATGCCGCGCATGGAAAGTAAAGCTTTTACTGTTGTGGTGAAGATGCCGGAAGGGACAAAACTGGAACGTACTTCTTCGGCGGTGGCGAACCTGGAAGAATTGCTTTATACCATTACGGGCGATAGCCTGCTGACCGTTTACAGCCATATCGGCGAGGGTAGCGGTTCGGAGAATGCCATCTTCGAAGGAGAGAACACGGCAATGATGAAAGTAGTCCTTTCCTCCGAGTGCCGGGTAGCTCCCGAGGCTGTTATCGAACAGTTTGTTCATACGGCGGAGAATCCTGACGGACTGGAACTGACCATCAAACAGGAGGAAAATTCTCTCAGCTCGTTGCTGGGTAGCGAAGGTGCCCCTATCGTCGTTGAGGTGAAAGGGGAAGAGCTGGATGAAATAGCCGATATTACGGAAGAAGTGAAAAGCCGGATGCAGGAGGTATCGGGCCTCTATAATATTGTATCTTCCATTGAAGACGGTGCTCCGGAGATAACGATTTCCATCAACCGGACGATCGCGGGTATCAACAACCTGAGTGTATCGACTGTCATCGAACAATTGAAACAACAACTCAGCGGGAAAGAAGCCGGAAAGATGGAATATCGCGGAGAGATGCGCGATATTGTCATTAAGGTTCCTGATATTCCGCTGCGTGCCCTGGGCGACCTGGTGATCAAGAATGGCGAACAGGAGTTTCGCCTGCGTGAGATAGCCACCTTTGGCGAATCGCAGGCCCCGAAAGAAATATACCGCCGTAATCAGAACCGCATCAGCAAGGTAATGGCCAATATGGATGCCGGTAAGTCGCTGGACAAGGTGGCGGAAGAAATCCGTCAGGCGGTGAAAGGCATCGAACTGCCGGTCAACTATTCGGTTACGGTAACCGGAGAAGAGGAGAAGCGTCAGGAGTCGATGAACAGCCTGCTGTTTGCCCTTGCCCTGTCGGTCATCCTGGTGTATATGGTGCTGGCTTCGCAGTTCGAATCGCTGCTGCATCCTTTCACGATCCTGCTGACAATTCCACTGGCGGTGGTAGGTGCTATCCTGTTGTTCTTCCTGACCGGCACGACGATCAATATGATGGGAGTGATCGGTATCGTGATGCTGGTAGGTATCGCGGTGAACAACTCGATCATCCTCGTAGACCGTATCAACCAGTTGAAAGCAGACGGAACCGGCTTGACAGATGCCATCGTACAGGCCGGACAACAACGTATCCGTCCGATCATCATGACAACGCTCACTACGATACTTGCCCTGCTTCCGATGACGTTCAGCTTTGGCGAAGGCGCTTCGTTGCGTTCGCCGATGGCTATTGCCGTGATCGGAGGGTTGGTGACATCTACTTTAATGAGTTTGATGGTGATACCATGTGTCTATTATATATTGGAAAAGGTAAAAATAGGCGTAAATAACAGAAAAGCATGAACTTTCTACTACATAGAAGAATAACGATCTGTATGCTGTTTATCGCACTGACCATGCTTGGTTACGTGTCGTATAAGCAGTTGCCGGTGGAGTTATTGCCCAATGCCGAACTGCCGATGCTGTTCGTACAGGTTTCGTCCCAGCAGGATATGGACCCTTCGTACGTGGAATCGGAAATCGTTATTCCGCTTGAAGGAGCGATCAGTTCGATCGGAGGGGTGGATAAGATACAATCCACCGTCGACAGCCGCCAGTCTACCATACAGATAGATTTCAAAAACACGGTGAACTTCAAGATCACCTCCCTGAAACTACAGGAGAAGGTGAACGAGCTGGCAGCCACTTTCCCCGACGGCTTCAATGTGCAGTTGCAGAAGGTCGATGTCGGCCAGATGGCCAATAACTTTATGGTTTTGCAGGTGCGCGGTTCGGGCGGTGTCGACAGGGTACGTAATATTGTGGATAAGGAGATCCGTTCCGACTTGGAGAATGTGGACGGGGTCGCTTCCGTCAATATCTACGGCGGCCGGGAGAAAGCGATCGAGATACGCCTCAACCCTGAGGCTTGCAAGGCGTTGAACCTGACACCGTCTTCCATCAGCGGCCTGCTGACACAGAACACGCAGGATAAGGCCTTTGTCGGCTTTGCCAATGAACCGGACAGCAAATACTTTATCCATGTCAATGCTCTTTATTCGAAGGTGTCCGACCTGGAGAATATCGTGGTCGCCCCCGGTCCTGTACTGCTGAAAGATGTAGCCACCGTCTTTTTCGACCTGAAGGAAGAGACTTCCTATAGCCGTGTGAACGGAAAAGATGCGGTATCGGTCGCCTTGATGAGCGATTCGCAGGCGAACCTGATCGACTTGTCGCACCGGGCCGTCGAGGCAATCGACCGGCTGAACGAGAAGCTGGCTTATCTCGATGTGGAAGTGGTGGTGCAGGAGAATACGGCAGAGACGATGGAGAATAATATCGACCAGATCATCAATCTCGCCTTAGTGGGCGGTCTGCTGGCCATACTGATTCTCTGGCTGTTCCTGAAGAACCTGCGGCTGGTATTTTTTATTGCCCTTTCAATCCCTATATCCGTTTATACGGCATTTAATTTCTTCTATGCCTTTGGGATAACGATCAACAGCCTGACGCTGGTGGGGATGGCACTGGCAATCGGGATGCTGCTCGACAATAGTGTGGTGGTGCTTGAAAATATCTACCGCCTCTCAGCTTCCGGTTGTACGCCCGAACGTTCCGTTACACAGGGTACAAAGGAGGTATGGCGTTCTATCGTGGCGGCTACGCTGACGACGGTGACAGTCTTCCTTCCTTTTGTCTTCTCCGACAACTTTATGATCAAGCTGATCGGTCATCATATCGGTGTTTCGATTATCTCTACCCTGACTATCTCGCTATTTGTCGCCCTGCTGTTCATCCCGATGGCAACTTACCTGCTGCTGAGGAAGAAAAATGGGCAGAGCGTCTTTTATGAAAAGGTCTCGATTGTACAGCGTCCTGTACAGGTTTACCTGGTTTTGCTGAAAACATGTATGCGGAATCCGGGGGTAACGATCTTTGGGGCGATCATCGTCCTGTTCGTCACCCTGATCCTTTCCATCTACATGAATGTGCAGCAGATGAAAGATGTGAATACCGACCGTATTAATATCTATGTGACGATGCCGACGGGCAGTACGCTCGATAATGCGGATAAACTGGTGAAGGTGATCGAAGCGCGCCTGGACAGTTTTCCCGGCAGGAAAGACTTGATCAGTCGTATAAATGAAAAGAATGCCGTCCTCACGCTTAACTTCACCGATGACTTTGTGAAGAAGGCGGGAAGTAAAATGGCTGAATATAAAGCCACGGTGCAGGCCACCGTATCCAATATTCAGGGAGCGGAAATCTCTGTGGAGGAATCGATGTCGGGTGGCGGCGGAGGTGGTGGCGCAGGAGGAGGGGCCATGGCCGGCCTGGGTAATTTCATGCGTCTGCTGGGTATCGGCGAGAACCGTGAACGGATCGTGATAAAAGGTTCCGATTTCGATGTGATGCAACTGGTAGCCGAAGATTTCCGCTATTACCTCGATGAACAGGAGTTTATCCGTGGTTCGCGCGTCTCCTATAACCGCCGGCAGCCTGAAATACATCTCGATTTCGATCCGATCCTGCTGACTTCATACGAGATTACCCGTGCCAATATTTCCTCCGGGCTGGCGGCGCTTAATCCGGAGTATTCTTCGGGTACCTCTTTCAAGATCGGAGAGGATACCTACGATATCATCATCCGTAACGATATCCCCGGCGACGAAGAGACTGAGGAAGAAGAGGCGGAGACGGAAAAGAAAGACAAAACCGTCGATGACCTGCGCCGCGTACAGATACAGAATGCTAACGGAGGACTGCATGATTTGCAGGACTTGGCTTCTGTCAATTATGGCCGTGGACGTACCCGTATCATGCGGGTCAACCAGGATAAACAGATAGAGGTGTTCTATAATTTCTCCAAAGACGTACAATCGTCGAAAGACCTGCTCGAGGGGTATCGCTCGGATATCGACCAGTTGGTTGCCAATTATAATCTGCCGTCGGGGGTTGCCGTGGAGGTGTTCCATGAAGAAGATGAGTTTGCAGACTTTAAGTTCCTGATACTGGCAGCTTTCATCCTTATCTTTATGATACTGGCCTCTGTCTTTGAATCGCTGGTGACGCCTTTTGTCCTGCTTTTCTCGATTCCGCTGGCTGCTATCGGTTCTTTGCTGGCGTTGTTGCTGACAAGCAATAGCCTGCTGAATGCGAATACGCTGACCGGTTTCCTGATCCTGTTGGGCGTGGTCGTGAATAACGGTATCATCCTGATAGACTATTCCAATATCCTCCGCAAACGAGGTTACAGGCGTAACAGGGCATTGATGACGGCTGGCTTGTCACGTATCCGCCCGATCTTGATTACGTCGATAACGACAATTGTCGCCATGTTCCCGTTGGCGATGGGCGATTCGGAATATGCAGGTGCTATCGGTGCACCGTTTGCCATTACGGTGATCGGCGGGCTGACATTCTCTGCGTTGCTGACGCTGATCCTGATACCGACTGTTTGTATGGGATTGGAGAATACCTTGCAGTGGTATCGGGGCCTGTCTCCTAAAATATGGGTGTTCCATCTGATACTGTTCCTGTTGGGTGTTGTTGGTATCTGGTTGTATGCCGACGGGATGCTGTGGCAGTCTGTTTACATGGTTCTTCTGGTTTTCGGTATTCCGGGAGTGACTTATTTTGCTCAGACCAGTTTGAGGCGTGCCCGTTCGAAAGTAATCGATCCCGGGGAAGATATACATATCTCTGTCCGCAATCTGGTGAAGATATACGACTGGCCGGGACGTATCAGCCGTCAGTGGAATAGCGGCCTGAATATCCGCCGGCATCTGGGATTGAGCAATGAATATCGTTCGCTGAGAGACTTTGTCAACGTTCTGTGGCAGTTCGGTATGTTGCTTTTCGGTATGTATTTCACCTGGTTCTTCATCAATAACAGGCTGTGGATATTCCTGTTGTCGTTTGCCATCTATGCCACGATCCTTTATCTGTGGCGGAAGGTTCGTCAATACCTGTTCTACCGTTTCGGGGAAAATAAGCGGGTGAAATATATAAACCGTTTGATATTCTGGAGTATTCCTCCGATCATTCTGTTTGTTCTGTTCCGGAAGATGGATAATACCGGACTGATTTCCGTTGTGGGCCTTCTGTGGGCCTTCTGTATTGCCGTATATGTTTCTTCGCAATACTTGTATGAAAAGAATGTCAATATAGAACGTATCAAAGGACGGCTGGCCGGACTTCGCCGTTCCTGGTTCCGTATGGTCAAAGGGATTCCGTTGATCGGGAAACAGCGCAGGCCTTTCAAAGCCTTGCGAGGCGTATCTTTTGAGATCCGTACGGGAATGTTCGGTCTGCTGGGACCTAATGGCGCCGGCAAATCAACTCTGATGCGTATTATCTGCGGTATCCTGGAACAGAGTTACGGCAGCATCTGGATCAATGGACTGGATACCCGCATTTACCGGGAGGAATTGCAGAGCCTGATCGGTTTCCTTCCGCAAGAGTTCGGAACTTACGAGAATATGTCTTCCTGGGAGTTTCTCGATTATCAGGCGATCCTGAAAGGGCTTACCGATAATAGGTTGAGGGAAGAACGTCTGGAATATGTATTGAAAGCAGTTCATATGTATGAACGGAAAGACGACAAGATCGGTTCTTTCTCCGGCGGTATGAAACAGCGTATCGGTATAGCCCTCATCCTGCTTCATCTTCCCCGTATTCTGGTGGTGGATGAGCCAACAGCCGGTCTCGACCCGCGTGAACGTATCCGTTTCCGTAACCTGCTGGTAGAGTTGAGTAAAGATCGTATCGTGATCTTCTCCACGCATATTATCGAAGATATTTCCAGTTCATGCAGCCAGGTGGTGGTTATCAACAAAGGCGAGCTGAAATACTTCGGCGATCCGACCGATATGGTAGACATGGCTACCGGTAAGGTCTGGCAGTTCCATATCGACCGTGAGTCGTTCGAACAGGTGCTGGATAAAACGATGGTGATTCATCATATACAGGATGGAGATACGATACAGGTGCGTTACTTGTCTGTCGGCTCGCCTTATGAGGGAGCCGTAGAGGTAGAGCCGAACCTGGAAGATGCTTATCTCTGCTTGCTGAAAAATATGGAAGGGAAGAGCGGACAATGAGCCTCATGCTAGTGTCAGGCGGTATGAGACTCAAGTGGTAGATTAATGTTGTAAAAAGATAGTTATGACGATAAAGCAATTGATACCTTTATTACCCAAGGTGGTAAAATATAACCTGAAGATCATCTTCGCCGGCAAGTTCATCTGGTTCTTGCTGGCGGCATTCGCATTCTTTGCCTATTTCATGTTCCAGGCAGCCTGGAATAGGGCAGAGATCAATGAAGGACTGATCTATAACCTTTTGATGTTCCCTTGTGTCCTGCTGGTATTCTATCCTGCCGTATTCGGCATCCAGAATGATGAGGATAACCGGATACTGGAAATCCTTTTCGGTATCCCTGACTACAAATATAAGGTCTGGGGAGTGCGCCTGTTGATGATTTATGTCGCTATATTTTTTATCCTGGTGGCTTTTTCTTATCTGGCTACATTATTGTTGTATCCGGTCAATCCGTTCGAGATGTCTGTCCAGTTGATGTTCCCCCTTGTCTTTTTCGGGAATCTGGCCTTTATGCTCTCCACCATCACCCGTAGCGGTAACGGTACGGCTGTGTTTACGATTATTCTGGCTATTCTCCTTCTGATAACGAGTGAGATGGAAATAATAGAACGTTCATTTTGGAATATTCTCCTGAATCCTTTTAAAGTACCTGATAACTTCCTGCCGGTAATCTGGGAAGGGTTGATCGTAAAGAACCGTATTTTCCTTTTGATAGGTGGCATTGTGTGGATGATGATCGGGTTGCTGAATTTGCAGAAGAGGGAGAGGTTTATATAAATAATCAGGCACGGATCACATGCGATAATAGATCGTGTGATCCGTGCCTGGAATCTTATTTGCCAGTTAACTATATTTGTCTAGCCAACGTTTGCCTGCTGGAGTTTTAACAAAAATAATAATTCCTATGGCAATCGCACCTAAAAGGAGATATAAAAATATAGCAGGTTCCATATTTATTTCTTTTTATAGGTTAATACTAAAAACCCTGCAATACATAAAAGAATTGCTATACTAACAGCTATTGTTATCACCAAAATCTTATCGGTATTGAGTTGTAAAACGGTAGTAATTACAGCACCTCCGATTACTAGTTTCGATATATCCAATAGATATTTTCCAAACTCTTTGAGAATGTTCGCTTCCTCTTTCTGTAGCTGTTGTACCTGTAGAGGTATGGACATTCTTTTTGTTTTACGCCTGTTCTTCATAGTTAAATAATTTTGTTACAGGCAAAGATAGGATATAATATTGAAAGAGTGCAGGAATAACTGCTAAAAATTATATCTCATCCGGCCAGGGGCAAGGTTTGCCGGTTGCCTTAAACGATGGGCGCTGTGCCTCCATCTTTCGTAACTGTTTGCCCAGGTCTTTGGATAGTTTTTTTATTAAGTCGGGACGGGAAGCGGACAAGTCATTCTTTTCGCCTATATCGTCGGGTATATTGAATAACTCTTTCTTTCCTATCTCATAATAATAGATTAGTTTCCAGTCACCCTGGCGGATTGTGCAGGTGGCTCCGATACCCGGCCCTGTGTTGCCCCAAAGGTTCGGGAAGTTCCAGTATAGGCTGCGTCCTTTGGAGGGATCGCCGGTATTGGTTAGCAGCGGCATGAAGCTGACGCCGTCTATCGGCTGGATAGTCTCGTATTTCTTTATTTCGGCCATTTCAAGGATGGTCGGGAAGAAGTCTTCGATGATCAGGTATTTGTCGCATTTAGTCTGTGGTTGTACCTTGCCCGGCCAACTGACGATCATCGGTTCACGAACGCCGCCTTCGTAAGCGGAGCCTTTACCGCTGTTTAGCGGGGAGTTCTGGGTATGAGGTTTGCCGTCGCGCCATTCCGGTTCGGCAGCCAGACCGCCGTTGTCGGACATGAAGATGATGATCGTGTTATCCGCCAGCTTGTTCTTCTCCAGATAATCCATGATATCGCCCAGACTTTTGTCCATTCCCTCTATCAAAGCGGCATAAGCGGCTTCTTTCTCTCCCAGCCCTTTGTCGATATATTTCTGATAGAAACGCATATCCTTGTCTATCGGGACATGAATGGCATAATGCGACATGTAAAGGAAGAACGGCTGGTCGTATTGTTGCGCTTTATCCAGTGCTTTGGTAGCTTCCCGTGTCAGGGCTTCGGAGATAAAGATATCCTTTCCCCAGTATTTATCCAGGCCCGGAACGGCGAACCAGGGACTCGGCTTGCCGTCTGTCCGGTTACCGAAATTGGCTTCTCCCAAATAACTGGCAAGGCCACCGCCGGCATGTCCGGCAATGTTTACTTCGAATCCGAAATGATACGGGTTCTCTCCCGGTGTATCTACCGCTCCCCAATGGGCTTTTCCGCAATGGATGGTATGATAACCGTTATCTTTCAGTATTTGAGCCATAGAGGTAACCTGGTAAGTATGTTCGATGCCTGCGACCTCACAGATACCGTTTACATTCCAGTCCGGCAATTCCAGCACATCGCTTTGCCGGTCTGTCGATTTGTTTTTGGGGTATGTCCAGTTCGTTACCCGGTGACGGCCTGCATTCATGCCGGTATAGAGGCTGCAACGACTCGGCGAGCTGATACTGGAAGCATAAGCCTGGGTAAACATCATACCCTGGCGGGCGAGGCGTTCCATGTTAGGCGTTTCGTATACTTCATTATAATGTGTCTTTTCCTTCCAGAAAGGGAGGGAAGTATCTTGCCAGCCCATATCATCTACCAAGAAGAGAATAATATTCGGCCGGTCTTGCGGTTTGGCCGCTTCAGCTTGCCCGGCTGTTCCCAATAACGGAAGTGTTGCCAGTGATAGAAATAGTCTCTTGTTCATACTCGTATCATTTTAGTTCATTTGTTTATTTATTGGACGTTGAAAACACTGAAGTTACGTATATCCGGTTGTGCTACCGATTGAGAGATTGTCAGGCGCAAAGCCGAAGCCTCTACCGTCGGGAATTGCTCGATACGCTTGTGCCCTACTGATTCGCCTTCGCAAACGGTTTGCCATTTGCCGTTTACTTTGGCTTCTATTTTATATTGACGGATACGCTCACCGTTCCGGATGTTCTCCTGGATAATGCAATGATTGACCGGTTGCGCCTTATCCAGTTTTAGTATCAGGCTTTTCTTTTGTCCGGAGGTAGAGGCAAGCGGGGAAGAGAAGCGGCGGTTTATCTCGTCGCCCCATTCTTTCAGTCGTTGTACGTCGCCGGATGGAATCAGGCCTGTTGTATCGGGTGTCAGACCGACAATCAGTGTTGCATTCCTGCCGACCGATTTATAATACATATTCATTAAAGATTCAACCGGGTAAACCGTATTTTCGTCATCCGGCTCCCAGAACCATTCATGCCGTCCGTTCATACCCCGCAAGGGAGTATCTGCCATAGCCGGAACCCAGTATTTTCCATCCTTGTCGCCCTGTTTCAACAGGTCGTTATGGTTTCGGCTCCCTTCCGTATTATTGCTGTGTGAGTAAGGGTAGGGGAAAGAAGACCAGCAGGGATAACCGACCGTACCTGTCTCGGAACCGCCCCAGCGGAAATCCGCCCGGTCTACGTTATGATAGAAAAGGCATTCCGGCTGATACTTGCTGACGATGGGTAATACGTCTGGCCCGTCGCCTTTCGGATCGTCTGCGCCACCGTCAAACCAGATCATAAACAAATCACCGTAGCGGCTGCAAAGTTCTTCAACCATGCGTTCGCAGAAATGCTTATACCATTGTTGACGGTTAGCGGCAAACTCTCCTTCTCCCTGTACCTTGAAATTATGAACGCCAAAAAGTGAGTTCCACCGGATACCGACATAGATCCCCGGCATTATATCGTATTTTCTACATGAATTGACAAAGTCGCGGATGATGTCCCCTTTCCCGTCGCGCCATTTCACGGCTTTCAGGCAATAGGGATTGATATCGCTCTGGTAAATGGCAAAGCCCGTCTCATGGGTGGCCGTCAGGACGGCAAACTTGGCCCCGGCTGCTTTTGCCGCCTGTACCCACTGGTCCGTATTTAGTTGGGTAGGGTTGAAGATATTGTAATCTTCTATCGGTTGGACGCGGTTGTTGCCCTGGCCATATTTGATGCCGTCAAAGACATGGAGGTCATAGTGGAAGACAACGCCCATTTCCGATTCGTGCCATTTCAACTGGTGGGGGGCTGGACGGGGGATACAGGGCGACCGCACCAAAATTCCTCTAAAAAGTTTATCATTGCAAAATGAATACCTCTAATTATTTTTCAGAAGTGACAGATCCTCGTGTAACAGGTCGCTGTCTACATTTGTTGTCAGATAT